>CAXSES010000338.1:0-3745 GCA_964236225.1 uncultured Acetobacteraceae bacterium | reverse complement strand
GTCCCGCCGCCTGCGGTCCAGCTCCTCGCTGTAGCGGCGCAGGGCGTGCTGCTCGGTGAGGATGCCGATCACCCGCATCGATTCCGCCGACTCCACCACGGCCAGGGCGTCGGCCTCCGCGGTCTCGAACATGGCGACGGCCTCCTTCACAGACATGGCGGGCAGCAGCACCGTGCCGGCGTGGTGCAGGATCTCCGAGACGCGGCTGGCGGTCTCCGGGGCGGCGTAGGCGTCGGAGATGGTGAGCATGCCGGCGTAGCGGTCGCGCTCGTCGACCACGATGATCGCGGCGCTGCTGCCGAGCGGGAAGTCGCGACGGAAGCCCGCCAGCGTGGTGTCGGCGCGGACACGGCGAAGCTCGCGTCGCATCATTCGGCCGACTGAGAGGCTGCGCACCCAGCCGACGTCGACGGCGGAGCGGATCGCCTCGCCGCGCAGGTGGAAGCGCCAGGTCGCGAACGAGTAGCCGAAGGTGCGGCGCACGGTGATCGCGGAGATCACGGAGGCGGCGAGCACGGCGACGGTGACGGGCAGGCTGCCGGTGCTCTCCAGCGCCAGGAACGCCATTGTGAGCGGGCCGCCGACCACGGCGACGGCGAGCGCGCTCATGCCGACCAGGGCGTAGACGACGGCGGGCAGCGCCTGGGTCGCTGTGGCCAGGGCGACGACGCCGGCGAAGCACTTGCCCAGCAGCGCGCCGAGGAACAGGGAGGCGTAGAACAGGCCGCCGCGGAACCCGGCGCCGATGGAGATCGCGGAGGCCGCCGCCTTGAGCACCAGCAGAAGCACGACGTGCTGCAGGGTGTAGGGCGCGTCGATGCCGATGCGCAGCGCAGCGTGGCCGGAGGACAGCACCGCCGGCGTCACCAGGGCGAGCAGGCCGACCGCGAGGCCGCCGATCGCGGGGCGCAGCCAGGACGGCACGCGCGAGGCGCGGAACGCCGCCTCGGTCATGGTGACGGCGCGCATGATGGCGATGCCCATCAGCGCCGAGATCACCCCGAGCGCCAGGATCGGCAGGAAGTCCACCGTCTCGATCGTGGTGGGCAGGCGCAGCGCCCAGGCCTGGTCTGTGGGGCTCAGCACGCGCAGCACGAACACCGCGGTGATCGCGGAGACCACCACCGGCGCCAGGCTGGCGAGCGAGTAGGTGCCGATCACCAGCTCGAAGGCGTAGAAGGCGCCGGTGAGCGGGGCGTTGAACGCGGCGGCGATGGCGCCCGCCGCGCCGCAGCCGACGAGCAGGCGCAGGTCGTTGCGGCGGACGCGGAAGGAGCGGCCGAGCTTGGAGGCGGCGGCGGCGCCGATCTGGGTGTAGCCCGCCTCCAGGCCGACGGAGGCGCCGACGCTGTTGGACAGCAGGGTCTGGCCTACCACGACGAGGCTGTCGGTGAGCGACATGGCGCCGCCGAACAGGGCGTTGGCCTCGATCGGGTCGACAGGGCGGCGCGGCCACCAGCGCGCCATCGCGAGGCCGAACAGCCCCACCATCAGGCCGCCCAGGGTCGGCACCAGGATGCAGCGCAGGCGGTCGACGCTGACCTGGCCGGACAGGCGCTCGCCGTTGGTGGCGAACAGCAGGTGGTGCGCGTCCTGGGTGACCTCGTTCATCGCCACGACGAACAGGCCGGCGGCGATGCCGATCACGCCGGCGAGCACCACGAGCCCCAGCTCGTCGGCGCGCACCAGGGCGCGCAGGTTCTGCGGCGCGTGCAGCACCCAGTCGCGCAGCGCGCCGCGCTCGTGCGCACGCCCGGACCGGCCGCCCGGCGGCCTGGCGGCGCGGGTCGGCCGGCCCGGCGTGGTGACCGAGGGCCTGGCGCGGCGGATGGTCGAGAGGAAGGACATCGGCGTCGGCTGCCGCAACGGGGTTCGTGGCAGGCGGAGTCGCACGCAGTCCCGCCGCAACGGCTTCTAGCCCCGATGTGCCAGGATTGCGCGCTCAATCGTGATAGGTCAGACGCGATCCGGCAAACGTCAGGGGGCACGGGCATGACCGGAGAAGCGAGCAAGGTTGAGGCTCCGCCTCAAACTCCGCCAAAGGCAGGCCTTTGGAATCCACTTCTTAGGAAAGCCGGTCCAGGGGGGGCTTCCCCCCTGGCGGGTCTGGGCGGAGTTGGCCAAAGGTTCCGATGGCCCTCTTGGGCCATTGGAATGGCCAACGGAGGGAGGGCCCAGCCTTGCTTGCTTTGGCCATGACCGCACCCCCGGAGGCACGAGTGGCGCTCGTCACCGGCGCGAGCGGCGGGATCGGGCCGTGGATCGCGCTCGGCCTGGCGCGGTCGGGGCTGCACGTTGTGCTGGCGGGGCGGGACCGCGCGCGCACCGAGGCGGCGCGGTCGTGGGTGGCCGGCCAGGTGGCGGCCAGCGCGCCGGAGCTTGAGCTGGCCGACCTGTCGAGCCTGGCGGAGGCGCGGGCGCTGGGCGAGCGGGTGGCGGCGCGGCACGGCCGGCTTTCGGTGCTGGTGAACAACGCGGGGGTGTTCCGCCACCGCCGCACGCTGACGGCCGAGGGGCGCGAGGCGGTGCTGGCGGTGAACCACCTGGCGCCGTTCGTGCTGACCCGCGCGCTGCTGCCGGCGCTATCGGCGGGCGCGGGCGAGGCGGGGGGCGAGACGGGGGGCGAGGCGGGGCGCGCGCGGGTGGTCAACGTGGGGTCGCTGGCGTCGGACCACGCGGGGATCGACCCGGACGACCTGGAGCTGGCGCGGCGCTGGGACCTGGTGCGGGCCTACGCCCGGTCCAAGCTGGCGCTGATGATGGCGACGTTCGAGTGGGCGGAGCGCGCGCCGGGGGTGGGCTTCCTGGTGGTGCATCCTGGCGGGGTGCGGACCGGGCTGGTGCGCGCGGGCGGGCTGGTGCAGTTCGGCTGGTGGGCGATGTCGCCGTTCCTGCTGACGCCGGAGCGGGGCGCGGCCACGCCGCTGCACGCGGCGCTGGCGCAGGACATGGCGGGGGTGAGCGGGCGCTACCTCAAGGACAGCCGCGTCGCGCGGCCGAACCGCAGGGCGCTCGACGCGGCGCTGCGGCGGCGCGTGTGGGAGGCGACGGAACGGCTCGCCGGCTGACGCGGGCGGGAAGGGCGCGCCCTGTGCCGCGTCCCGCGGGGCGTGGCGGCGGACGCGCAACGACGGTGGCCGCCGGGTGTTGTGTCCGCGCAACCACGACAGGAGCGCCCCCATGCAGGACACCCGGATGCACGACGCCGGCGTCAGGCCGTTCCGCGCCACGACGCCGGCCGGGGCGTGGCGGACGCAGATGCCAGAGCCGCTGCCGCCGAGCGGGCCGCCCCCCGTGCCGCCGGACCCCGACCTGCCGACCCCGGTCGAGGAGCCGCCGGGCAGCCTGCCGATCCCGGGCGACGTGCCGCCGCCGCCGATGCAGGTGCGCTGAGATGCCAGCCTCCCGCGCGGCGGGGGCGCGCCCGCGGGAGATGCGGCAGGTCGAGGTGGCGGAGCCGGGCGGGCCGGAGGCGATGCGCCTGGGCACCGGCGCGGTGCCGACGCCCGGCGCGGGCGAGGTCCTGATCCGCGTGCTCGCGGCCGGGGTCAACCGGCCCGACGTGGCGCAACGCCAGGGCGCCTACCCGCCGCCGCCCGGGGCGAGCCCGCTGCTGGGGCTGGAGGTGGCCGGCGAGGTGGCGGCGCTGGGCGAGGCGAGGAGCGACGAGGCGGGGGGCGATGGGGCGGGGGGCTGGGCGGTCGGCGATCGCGTGTGCGCGCTGGTGAATGGCGGCGGCTACGCG
>CAXSES010000337.1:0-3769 GCA_964236225.1 uncultured Acetobacteraceae bacterium | reverse complement strand
GCCGGGTCCAGGGGTGGCTCGCCCCTGGCGGGTCTGGGCAGAGCCCAGGCTTGCTGCCCTGATTTGATGGCCGTTCGCGCGTGTGACAGGGTTGCGGGACACCGGAGCTGGACAGGAGCGCCCATGGCTGACGGCATGACGCAGGCGGGGCCGCTCGACTCGGCGCCGGCGGCGCCCGGGCGGGTGCTGTTCGGGACCGACGGCATCCGCGGCACGGCCAACGTCGACCCGATGACGGCGGAGACGGCGCTGCGGCTCGGGCAGGCGGCGGGGCTGATGTTCATGCGCGGCGAGCACCGCCACCAGGTGATCATCGGCAAGGACACGCGGCTGAGCGGCTACATGATCGAGCCGGCGCTGGTGGCGGGGTTCACGGGCGCGGGCATGGACGTGATCCTGGTCGGGCCGTTGCCGACGCCGGCGATCGCGATGCTGACGCGCTCGATGCGGGCCGATCTCGGGGTGATGATCTCCGCGTCGCACAACCCGTTCGAGGACAACGGCATCAAGCTGTTCGGGCCGGACGGGTTCAAGCTGTCGGATTCGCGCGAGAGCGAGATCGAGGCGCTGATGGGCGCCGACCTGTCGGGGCGGCTGGCGGCGCCGCGGGCGCTGGGGCGGGCGACGCGGCTGAACGACTCGGCGGGGCGCTACATCGAGAACGTGAAGTCGAGCTTCCCGCGCGGGCGGACGCTGGAGGGGATGCGAATCGTCGTCGATTGCGCGCACGGGGCTGCCTACAAGGTCGCGCCCACCGTGCTGTGGGAGCTGGGGGCGACGGTGATCCCTGTGGGCGTGACGCCGGACGGGTTCAACATCAACCGGAACTGCGGCTCGACGGTGCCGCGCCATCTGTGCGCGCAGGTGCTGGAGCACGGCGCGGATCTGGGCATCGCGCTCGACGGCGACGCGGACAGGATGCTGCTGGCCGACGAGCGCGGGCAGCTCGTGGACGGCGACCAGATCCTGGCGCTGATCGCCGATAGCTGGGCGAGGGACGGGCGGCTGCGCGGCGGCGGCGTGGTGGCGACGCTGATGTCGAACCTCGCTTTGGAGCGGTTCCTGGGCGGGCGCGGGATCGCGCTGCACCGCACTCAGGTGGGCGACCGCTACGTCGCGGAGAGGATGCGCGCCGAAGGGATCAACATCGGCGGCGAGCAGTCCGGGCACATGATCCTGTCGGACTTCACCACCACCGGCGACGGGCTGGTGGCGGCCTTGCAGGTGCTCGCTGTGTTGGTGGAGCAGGAGCGGCCGGCGAGCCGGGCGTGCCGGCTGTTCACGCCGCTGCCGCAGGTGCTGCGCAGCGTGCGCTTCTCGGGCCCCACGCCGCTCGGGCATCCCGCGGTGGTCGCGGCGGCGGCGGCGGCGGAGGCGGAGCTGGCTTCGGGCGGGCGGCTGCTGCTGCGGCCGTCGGGGACGGAGAAGGTGATCCGGGTGATGGCCGAGGGCGAGGACGAGCGGGTGGTGGCGCGGGTCGTCGCGGGGCTGTGCGAGGCGATCGGGCGGGTGGCGGCGTGATGCGGACGGTCCTTGGGTGCGGCCGGTTAAGGAAGGAAGGTTGAGGCTCCGCCTCAAACTCCGCCAAAGGCAGGCCTTTGGAATCCATTTGCTTAAGTGAGGCCGGTCCAGGGCGGCTCGCCCTGGCGGGTCCCCGCTTGAGGCATGGGGCAGAGCCCTGGCCTTGCCTGACTCCTTCCAGGCATCAGCCCGGCCCCTATGCGGTGGCCCTGGAGCCAGGCTTTTGGTGTTGCCCGCACGGTCGGGGCCGTGACAGAGATGCTGCCTGGTCCTTCAACACGCCGCGGACCGGCGTTCGGAAGGCGCTGCACCGCCTAACTGGCTCTGACTGAACCAAAGCCAGGAGGCAACATCGGGGGGAGACAATGCGCAACAGGACTGCGAAGTGCGTGACGCTGGCCGTGCTGACGTTGGGTGGCGGGACCCTGGGGGGTGCGGCTGCCCGGGCGCAGGGAGCCAGGGCGCTGGAGGCGTCACCGCCGAGCGCGAGCACCGACCTGGGCGAGGTCGTCGGCGTCAGGACCGGGACGGTCGACGCGTTCCTCGGCGTTCCTTACGCCGCGCCGCCGGTGGGCAACTTGCGCTTCCGCCCGCCGCAGCCGCATGCACCCTGGGCCACGCCGGCGCAGGCCACGCAGGTGGCCCAGCCCTGTCCGCAGATCCGCGGGACAGCCATCGGCAGCGAGGACTGCCTGTATCTCAACGTCTATGCGCCGGCGGGGGATGCGCGGGCTCGGCGGCCGGTCATGGTGTGGTTTCCCGGCGGCCTGTTTCAGGCGGGAGCGGCGACGTTCCCCTACTACAACGGCCAACCCATCGTCGAGCAGTCCGGGGTCGTCGTCGTCACCGTCACCTACCGCGTGGGCGCGCTCGGCAACCTGACCGCGCCGGCGTTCGACCAGGAGAGCCCGGCCGGGGTGTCCGGCAATTACGGGCTGCAGGACGAGCAGGCGGCGCTTCGCTGGGTGCGCAGCAACATCGCGGCGTTTGGCGGTGATCCGCGCAACGTCACCCTGTTCGGCGAGTCCGCGGGGGGCAACTCGGTCGAGTACCACATGACGTCGCCGCTGAGCCGCGGCCTGTTCGACCACGCGATCATCGAGAGCGCGTCCGGACCTCGCCTGCCCAGCTCTCCCGCCTTGCAGGCGGTCGGCGCGGTGTCGATCCCCGATCTCCCGCTTGCCCAGTCGGAGAGCGGCGGCAGCGCCATGGTGATCGCGGCGGTTGGCTGCTCAGGCGCCGCAGACATCGCTGCCTGCCTGCGCGCCGTCCCTGCGGGCGCCTTCCTCAGCGCGAGCAACATCGCCTACCCGGTGGTCTTCCCGGTCATCGACGGCTACGTGCTCCCGCAACGGCCGCTGCAGGCATTCCGGTCCGGGCAGTTCAACCGTGTTCCCGCCATCGTCGGCAGCAACCATGACGAGGGGACCGGCCTGGTGTGGCCGATCGAGGCGGCGCTGGGCGGGGCGCTCACGGCCACGGGCTACACTGAGCAGGTCGACACCTATTACGGGACCAGCGCGCCCGCGGTGCTCGCCGAATATCCGCTCAGCGCCTATCCCTCGCCGATCCAGGCGCTTGCCGCCGCCGAGACCGACAGCACCTTCGCCTGTCCCGCCGCGCTGAAGCGCCGCGCCCTGTCGCGCTACGTCCCTGTGTTCGGCTACGAGCTAGCCGAGCCGAACGCGGCGCAGGGCCCCCAGCTTGGGCCAGTGGAGCCTGGCCTGACCTATGGCGCCTACCACACCGCCGACCTGCCCTACGTGTTCGGCGTGACCGCGCCAGCCGGCGCCAGGGTGACCGGCAAGGACCTCGTGCTGTCGCAGGCGGTGATCAACTACTGGACGAGCATGGCGATCATCGGCAACCCCAATTTGAGGCGGCCGAGATATGCACCCTGGTTCGACGAGCGCCTGGTGCCGTCGGTGCTGTCGCTGAAGGACACGATCGGCCAGCAGCCGGAAAGCCGGTTCGCCACCGATCATCATTGTTCCTTCTGGAACTCGCTGCTGCCTGACTAGGGCCGCGGGGGAATCGGTGCGGGTCGATGAGTGCCGCTTTGGGGCGGATCGTCGCTGCGGGACCCGCGCCGGTCCCATCGTTGTGCCTGGCTGATCGTTTGAGCCCTTTCAGCCTGTGGGAGATCTCGATCAGTTCAGCCGCCGTCGAGTGTGACGGGTCAAGCAAGGAAGGTTGAGGCTCTGCCTCAAACTCCGCCAAAGGCAGGCCTTTGGAATCCATTTGCTTA
>CAXSES010000336.1:0-3770 GCA_964236225.1 uncultured Acetobacteraceae bacterium | reverse complement strand
ATCCGCTTGGATCGCTGGAATGGCAGCGAAGGGAGAGCCCAGCCTTGCTTGCTGCCCTTGGCTTAATCTCCAGCGCCCGGGAGGATCTCGATCGGCACGCTGATGGTGATCGGCGCCGCGGGCATATGGTTGCCGAACGGGCGGAAGCCGCCACGCTGCACGGCGGCGAGCGCGGCCTTGTCGATCAGCCCGTTGCCGCTGCTGCGCGCGACGTGGGCGGAGATCAGATGGCCGTCGGGGGCGATCACCGCCTCGATGATCGCGGTGCCGCTGATGCCGAGGGCCTGGATCTGCGGCCCGATCTCGACGTGGCTCTCGATCAGGTTGTGCACCCCGGCGCGATACGGGCCGATGCCGGAACTGGAATCGGCGGGCGCCGCCGCAGGCGGCGCGGTGGCGACGGGCGGCGCGTTCGAGGTCACCGCGCTGGGCGGTGCCGCGGAATCCGGCACGGTGCGCGCGACCTGGGGCTGCGGAGGCACCGGGCGCGGCGGGCGGGGCTTGGCCACCGGCTTGGGCGGCGGCGGCTTGGGGATCTCGATGCGGCTCGGCGGCAGGGTCGGGGGCGGCGCCAGCGTGAGCGGGGGCGGGGGCGGCGTGTCCACGTCGGGCTGCGGCGGCGGGGGTGTCGGAGGCGTCGGCGCCTGGGCGAGCTGCTCTGGCGGCAACTGGAGCATCTGCACCTGCATGGGCGGGGGCAGCGGCGTCACTTCGTGGCGGCTGGCGAGCAGCGCCAGGCCGGCGATCATGGTGCTCACGAGCAGGAGCGAGGCTGCGGTGGCGCGGCCCATCCCGATCTCGTCCGGCTGCCAGTCCGGATAACGCGCGTTGCCTACCACTGTTCTCATCCGCCCGCCTCTGATGCACCGTGGCCGTGACAGAACGCGGCGCAGGTCGCACCGTTCTGCCAAGCCGGCGATTTCGGCCAATGCAAGCCACATGCCGAAGAGGAGTCAAGCTGTTATGCCAGAGGGCTCATGCCTTATACTGATGGCCGAATGTGATGGCCGTTCAGGCAGGCAAGGCTGGGCTCCGTCCAGACCCGCTAGGGGCGAGCCGCCCCTGGACCCGGCACAACTCAAATATCGGTTTCCGAGGCGAGTCTTTGATGGAGTCCCGGCTTCCAGGCATGGGGGATAGACCCCTAGCCTTTCAGACCGGGACTCAACCCTGGCTTGGCCCTGCGTGCGGTCAGGACGGCGGCAGCGGCTGCATGCGGGCGCAGGCCTGGACGAGGCCTGCGGTCCTGCCAGTGTTGGCGGCAGGGGCGCCGGCCGCGGGCACGCCCGTGGTGGCGCAGGCCCGGGAAGCATCCTCGCCGCAGCTCCGCGCTGCGGCGTCGTAGTCGGCCGCGAGCACGTCGCGCGCCACGGAGAGGTTGTGGGCGCCACGCGCGCGCGTGTTGAACTCCACGGATTCCCGCGTGCTGCTCAGCTCGCGCAGAGCGTCGACGCAGTCCTGGTGCACTGCCTGCGGGGCGAGCAGCAGCACGTTGCGCGAGGCCTCCAGCGCGCGCTGCAGCGGCGCGGCCTCGTCCAGGTCGTCCGCGCGCGAAGGGCCGGCCACGGCCACGAGCGCAGCCAGGGCAAGCACCAGGGCAACGGCCAGGCGGGCAGGCTCGGCACGGGCGGGTCGGGGCATGGCTGCTTTCCTTGCTCGGTCGCGTTTGAGGCAGACGCGGGCCGCCTGGAACACGGGTCCCGGCCAGCGGGATGGGGGATGGCCCCAAAGAAAGCAAGGCCGGGCTGTCCCTCCGCCTGCCAAAGGGCAGGGCCGTTTGGAAGCCCGTTCGTCCGGGCGCTCGTGTCCCGGTTTGAAATCCAGAAAGGAGGGCCAGCGGCTCTGCCCCCATGCCTGGAAGCGGGAACCCCGCCAAAAGCTCGCCTTGGGAAACCCTTGCTTAAGGTGTGCCGGGTCCAGGGGCGGCGCGCCCCTGGCGGGTCCAGGGCAGAGCCCTGGCCTTTCAGGCCGAGACACGGCTGTTCGGGCCTGCGACACGACGTTGCCGCTGACGGCACAGGCCCCGCGGGGGTTTCCGAGGCCTGAGCTCCTGGCCGGGGTTCCCGCATCAGGCATGGGGCAGGGTCCCTGGCCCCGCCTGCTCCTCACGCCCGCGAACGTCGCTGCGACAGGCAGAAGAACAGCGGCACGAACAAGGTGCCCAGCAGGGTGGCGCCGATCATGCCGCCGACCACGCAGGTGCCGAGCGACTGCCGGCTGCCGGCGCCGGCTCCGGAGGCGAGCGCCAGCGGCACGCAGCCGATGACGAAGGCGAGCGAGGTCATCACGATCGGCCGCAGCCGCAGCCGTGCCGCGGACAGGGCGGCGGCGCGCGGGTCGAGGCCGCGGCGCCGCTCCAGGGTGGCGAACTGCACGATCAGCACCGCGTTCTTCGCGGCCAGGCCGACAAGCGCCACCAGGCCGATCTGCACGTAGACGTCAAGCGCGCGGCCGCGCAGCCACACCGCGAGGAACGCGCCCGCGAGCGCCAGAGGCACCGACAGCAGCACGGCGAACGGCAGGCGCCAGCTCTCGAACTGCGCGGCCAGGATCAGCCCGACCATCAGCAAGCCAAGCAGCAGCATCCGCGTCGCGGCCCGGCCGGCGAGCTTCTGCTGGTAGGCGGCGCCCGCCCACGCGATGTCGAAGCCGCGCGGCAGGGCGTCGCGGGCCACCGCCTCGGCGGCGGCGATCGCCTGCCCGGAGCTGAAGCCCGGCGCCGCGCTGCCGGTCACCTGGGCGGAGGCATAGACGTCGAACCGCTCGATTTGGTCCGCGCCCACGGTGCGGCGCAGGTGCGCCATCGCCGCGAGCGGCACCATCTCGCCGGCGGCCGCAGCAGGCCGCGCGCCACCCGCGTCCGCCGCCGGCACGGTTGAGCGGACGAACACCTCGCGCAGGTTGCCTGGGTCCTGGCGGAACGCGGCGTCCGATTGCAGGTTCACGTGGTAGTTGCGGCCGTCCAGCGTGAAGTCGTTGACGTAGAGGCTGCCGAACGTGCTTTGCAGCGCGGCGTAGATCGCGTCCACCGGCACGCCGAGTGCCGCCGCCCGGTCGCGGTCGACATCGACGCGGTAGCGCGGCGTGTTGGCCTGCAGCGTGGTCACGAGCCCGGCCAGTTCCGGCCGTGCGGCGGCGGCGCGCAGGAAGCCCTGGGTGGCCGCCTCCAGCGCCGCGAGGCCGAGCCCGCCGCGGTCGAGGATGTGCAGCTCGAAGCCGCCGACATTGCCCAGGCCCTCGATCGCGGGCGGGTTGAAGCTGGCGGCGACGGCGTCCTTCTCGCGCGCGAGCGCCGCGCTGAAGCGGGCGGCGATCGCGGTGGCGGCATGGCCCGCGCCGCGCAGGCTCCAGTCGCGCAGGTGGACGAAGGCGACGCCGGCGTTGGTCTGGCTGCCGTTGGAGAGCTGGTTGAAGCCGGAGAACGCCAGGCTGTTCGCGACGTCGGGGTCGCGCGACATCATCGCGTCCACGCGGCCCATCAGCGCCTCCGTGCGGCTCAGCGTGGCCGCCGGCGGCAGCGACCACACCACGAAGACCTCGCCACGGTCCTCCTCGGGCACCAGCGCCGCCGGCAGGCGCAGCCCGGCCGCGGCGCCGAGCCCCGCGCACAGCAGCGCCAGCGCCAGCCCCGCCGCCGGGCGGCGCAGCAGCCAGGCGACGGCCGCGCCGTAGCCCGCGGCGATGCGGCCGGCGGCGCGGTCCACGAACCGGAGCGGACCAGGCGCTCGGCGCGGGTTCCGGCGCGGCCCATCCTGGTGGCGGGTCGGGCG
>CAXSES010000335.1:0-3772 GCA_964236225.1 uncultured Acetobacteraceae bacterium | reverse complement strand
GGCTGGGCTCTGCCCAGACCCGCCAAAGGCCAAGGCCTCTGGACACCGATTTACTAAAAGAAGGCCGGTCCAGGGGGGCTTCCCCCTGGCGGAGTTTGAGGCAGAGCCTCAACCTTGCTTGCCTACTCCGCCGTCTCGCTCCCCCTGACCCCGTCGCGCGCGAACCGGAAGTTGTGGTTGCAGAACTCGCAGGTCATGACGATGTCGCTGCCCACCGCCATGTGGTCCAGGTCATCCGCGGGGAACCCCTCCAGGATGCCCGCCAGCCGGGAGCGCGAGCACCGGCACCCGTATGCCAGCGCGCGCGGCAGGTCGCCGGCGACGCCCTCCCCCCCGAACAGCCGGTAGAGCAGCACCTCCGGGTCGAGCGCGTCGTCCAGCAACTCGCGCTCGGTCAGCGTCGCCGCCAGCGTGGTCGCCGTGCGCCACGCCTCCTCCTGCGCCGCCTCGCTGAGCTGCGGGTCTATGCCGCCCTCGCCCGCCACCTGCTCCAGCACCAGCGCCGCCGCCCGCCACCCGTCAGGAGTCTGCGCGCAGGCCAGGCGCACCATGCAGCTCATCTGCTCGCTGGTCTCGAAGTAGTGCAGCGCCATGTCCGACAGGCTCTCGCCCTCGATCGACACGATGCCCTGGTGGCGCTCCAGGTCGGCGCCCTGGTCCACCGTGAACGCCAGATACCCTGCGCCCAGGAGCTGCGCGGCGCTCGGCTCGGGCACCTCCGCCAGCAGCGCCGCCAGCCGCTCCCCGTCCGCCCGCGCATAGCCGCGCAGCGCGCCCGCCTCCGTGCAGTCCGCGAGCAGCATCGGCACCGGCCCGTTGCCCTTGGCCTGCAGGCTGAACGAGCCGCGGAACTTCAGCGCCGAGGCCAGCCCCGCCGCCAGCGCCAGAGCCTGCCCGGCCAGCGCGGTGACCGCCGGATGGTTGTCGTGGCGCGTCAGCAGCGCGTCCGCCAGCGCGCCCAGCCGTATCAGCCGGCCGCGCACCGGCCGGCTCGGCAGGAAGAACGGGAAGATGCCGCGCGGCACGACGATGTCGGGCACGTCGGGACGGGCGCTGTCCAGGAAAGCGGGCGTGTCTGTCATCGCGGGAAGATAGGGAGACGCCCCCGCCTTCGCCACCATGGCCTTCGCCATCGCGCCGTTCGCCGCCATGAACCGGGCGCAGACGCCCGCCCTCCGCCCTGCCGCCGCGCCGCGCCGGCACGCAGCCCCGTCTGGCGGCCCGCCAGCCACCTGCCACCGCAAGCATAAACAAAGCATAAAACCGCGCGACTTTCTTCCCGCGCCAGTCCTGCCCGCGATTGACTTGCCCGGGCGTCGCCGCCATCTGTGTCCAGGCCGCCCGACAGGGCTGCGGACCGCCGATACGGGCGGACCGCTCATGGCACTGCACAGGTCCCCGCGAAGATGTCCTACACCAACGACCCCGGCCAGGACCCTGGCCCGTGGCGCCCCCAGCTCGTCCTGCCGCGCGGCGGCAGGCCCCGCCGCTTCAACCCAGGGATCGCCGGCGCCGTGGTGGTCGCCCTGGCCGCGGCCGGCACGCTGCTCGGCAGCTTCTACACCGTCCAGCCCACCGAGATGGCCGGCGTGCGTCGCTTCGGCACCGTGCTCACCACGGAGCCCGTCGGCCCCGGCCTGCACATGAAGCTGCCCTGGGTCGACACCGTCGACACCATCCAGACCAGCCTCGACACCTACCAGCTCGACAACCTGATCGTGTACACCATCGACAACCAGCCGGTGACGGTGGGCATCGGCATGTCCTACCGCGTCCCGCGCGACGCCGTGCTCAAGCTGCTCTACGGCGTCGGCCGTACCGGCAACCTCGACATCGACGCCAGCATCCGTCCCGTGCTCGCCGACCGCGTGCTTCAGGTCTTCTCCACCCAGAACACCGTCAACATCTCCGCCAACCGCGAGCAGATCGCCACCGCCATCAGGAAAGGCGTCGCCCAGGGGCTCGGCACCATCTTCGGCCTGGAGATCACCGACCTCCAGCTCAGCTCCATCACCTACAGCCCGAGTTTCCAGGCCTCGGTCGAGGCCGCCGTCGCCGCCAAGAACGACGCCATCCGCGCGGAGAACACGGTCGTGAAGGTGCGCTACGAGGGCGAGCAGGCCAAGGTCCAGGCCGAGGCGCAGGCCGCCGCCCGCATCGCGTCCGCCAACGGCGAGTCCGAGGCCGCCATCGCCCAGGCCCGCGGCGAGCGCGAGGCCTCGATCCTGCGCGCCCAGGGCGCCAGCCAGGCCGCCGTGCTGCTCGGCGACGCCGACTCCAAGGTGATCGCCCAGGTCGGCGCCGCCGTCGCCGCCAACCCCGGCGTCGTCGCCTACGAGCAGGCCCACCGCTGGAACGGCCAGATGCCCGCCACCGTGCTCGGAAGCGCCAGCCCCACCACCCTGTTCAACCTGCCCGCCACCGCTAGGTCCGCGCCGTAAGCTCCGCCTCCAGCGCCTCCAGTCGCTCGCGCAGCGCCTCGCGCGCGCCGCCCTCCACGCCGTCCGCCTCAAGCTGCCCCAGCAGCCTCACCCGGCACCGGTCGTGCGACGCCTCGACGTCGCCGACCCGGCTGCCGGCGAGGCAGCGCGCATACTCCGCCTGGTGTCCGGCCGAGACGCCCGGCAGGCCCGCGAAGATTTCGTCTAGCTCCTGGTCCACCCAGCCCGGCGCCACCGGGCCTTCCTCGGTGCTGGACACCTTCATCTCGACCATCGGCCCCTCCCAGGAAAGCAAGGTTGAGGCTCTGCCTCAAACTCCGCCAAAGGCTCGCCTTTGGAAACCAACACTTAAGTAAAGCCGGGTCCAGGGGCGGCTCGCCCCTGGCGGGCCTGGGCAGAGCCCAGCCTTGCTTACTACCGCGCCGCCCCCAGCGCCCACGCCAGCACGCCCTTCTGCGCGTGCAGCCTGTTCTCCGCCTCGTCGAACACGACCGAGCGCGGCCCGTCGATCACCTCGGCCGTGACCTCCTCGCCCCGGTGCGCCGGCAGGCAGTGCAGGAAGATCGAGTCCTCCGCCGCCAGCCCCATCAGGCGCTCAGTGACCTGGTAGGGCGCCAGCAGGGCGTGCCGGCTCTCCGCTGGGTCGTCCGACATGCTGACCCAGGTGTCCGCGACCACCGCCCGCGCCCCGCGCACCGCCGCCGCGGCGTCCGACGTGACCTCGACCCGCGCGCCCTGCGCCCGCGCCCAGTCCAGCACCGCCTCCGGCGGCGCCAGCTCCTCCGGGCACGCCATGCGCAGGGTGAAGCCGAACCGCGCCGCCGCCTCGACCCAGGAGCGCGCCACGTTGTTGCCGCAGCCGACCCACGCCACCACCTGGCCGGCGATCGGCCCGCGATGCTCCTCGAACGTCATCACGTCGGCCATGATCTGGCACGGGTGCGACTGCGCGGTCAGCCCGTTGATCACCGGCACCGTGGCGTGCGCAGCCAGCTCGTGCAGCTTGGCCGGGCTGTCGGTGCGCAGCATGATCGCGTCCACGTAGCGCGACATCACCCGCGCCGTGTCGGCGATGCTCTCGCCGCGCCCGAGCTGCATCTGCGTGCCGCTCAGCACGACCACGTCGCCGCCGAGCTGTCGCATCGCCACCTCGAACGACACCCGCGTCCGCGTCGACGGCTTCTCGAAGATCAGCGCCAGCGTCCGCCCCGCCAGCGGCCGACCCGCCGCCGGCAGCCCCGCCAGCGCCCCCGAGCGCGCCCCCGCCCGCGCCTGCTTCAACGACACCGCCACGTCGAGCATGTGGCGCAGCGTCGCCGCGTCGAAGTCGC
>CAXSES010000334.1:0-3777 GCA_964236225.1 uncultured Acetobacteraceae bacterium | reverse complement strand
AGAGCCCAGCCTTGCTTGCCTAGCCGCCCGCCGCATTGACCGCTGGTATTGCTCGAATATCAAAGTCCCGCCTTCGGCGGAGCCTGGCCTCACCCCGTCGCCGCCACCGCGCGCAGCGTCGGGTTCTCCCGCTCCCGGCACACCCGCAGGTGCACCACGTAGCGCGTGCCCTGGTTCTCCTGCACGTCGAGCGTCGCCCCGAGCTGGCGCGAGAACCCGCGGATCAGCTGCAGCCCGATGCCGTCGCGCGTGCCGGTCTCCGTCTCCGACCGGCCCGCCGGGATCCCCACGCCGTCGTCCTGGATCACCAGGCGGACGAACTCGCCCTCCTCCGTGAGGTGCACCCCGACATGCCCGCCGCGCCCGCCGGGAAACGCGTATTTGAGGGCGTTGCTGACCGCCTCGGTGACGATCAGCGCCAGCGGCACCGCCTGGTCGCTCAGCATCCTCAGCTCCGGCGCCTCGATGTCGAGCGCGATGCGCGCGCCCTCGTTCTCGCCCATCGCCTGGAAAAGCTGGCCGCACAGCTCCACCAGGAACGAGCGCATGTTGATCGTGTGCACCTCTCCGTCCGCGTAGAGGTGCCGGTGCAGCGTCGCCAGCGCCCGCACCCGGTCGCGCGCGGACTGGAACTCCGCGCGGGCCTCCGGCTGGCGGATGCGGCTGGCCTGCAGGTTGAGCAGGGAGGCGACGACCTGCAGGTTGTTCTTCACGCGATGGTGGATCTCCTGCATCGCGAGATCCTGCCGCTCCACCGCGCGGCTCAGCTCGGCCTCGCGCTGCGACAGCGCCGCGGCGGCGCGCCCGAAGCTGTCGCACAGCGCGCCGACCTCCACCGGCAGCGCGGCCGAGGGCGCAGCGAACCGCCCCGTGCTGCGCCAGCCGGCCACCGCCAGCCCGAGCAGGCGCAGGGGCTTCACCACCGCGCGCCGCACGCCCAGCACCAGCCCGTACAGTCCCGTCAGCATCAGCAGGCCGAGCCAGGCCGCGCGCACCAGCAGCACCCTGCGCGCCGCGTGATGCTCCGCCGCCACGTCGCTGCCCACGATGAGCCTCACGGAATCGGCCAGCGGCACCGACGTGTAGAGGTAGTCCGAGCCGGGTCGCCGCGCCGTGACCATCAGCTCCGGCCGCATCAGCCCCGCCAGCGTCGCCGGCGAGGGCATGCCCGCGCCCCCCTCGCCGCACAGCGAGGCCATCGCGCTGCCATCCGCCACCCAGCACGCGATGCGGTCCGGCGCGCCCAGATCCAGCACGCCGCGAGCCGCCACCCCGCCGCCCTCCGCCGCCAGCAGGCGCGCCGCCGGCAGCACGCCGCGCAGCACCACGCCCGCCTCCGAAACCGTCAGCACCAGGGGAGCGCGGGGATCGGGCGGATCGGCGAGACGCAATCCGCTGCCGGCGCCCGTGGCGACTCGCGGACCGGTGCCGCACCGCCAGGCCCCGCTGCCATCGGAGACGGACACGTCGCGAAAGCCGCCGCCCGACGCCTTGAGGCCGGTCGCCAGTCCCGCGGCGCACGAGGCCGGGTCGCCCGTGGCGACGCCTGGCATGGAAGCCAGCGCGCGCAGGATGCCCGCAGAGTCCGCCAGGGCGAGGCGGGCCTGGCTCGACACCGCCTCGACGCCCTCGGAGAGATGCCGCGCCTCCAGCAGCCCGGCGTCGCGGTAGTTCTGCGCGAGAACCGTCGCGGCGAGCGCGACCAGCGGCACGCCCGACAGCATCGCGATCAGCGACAGCCGCAGGGCGATCGAATCGAAGCGCCGCAACTGGTCGAAGCGCCGCAGCCGGAAGAAACGGGACGCCATCGCGCCGGACAAACCCCCATGCAGGGCGCAAACGGTCCCACCATGGGCTGGTTACTTGCGCCGGCCTTCCTCGATCAGGCGCAGCAGTTCCTCTGGAACCGGCTCGCTCGCCACGTCGTCGAACAGCTTGTGCAGCCCACGGTCAAGCCAGAGGTCGAAGGCCGACTCGCCCTTGCGAGCGTCCGGAATCGGCTGCGGCGCGCGTTTCGCGGCGCGTGGGCTGGTCTTGTCTTGCGCCATGATGCGGCCGCCTCGATCGACATGGCGCCCCGGCCCGGCCAACCAGGCCGGGGCGATCCGTCAGGCGCGCAACTCAGGCCGCGATGGCGGCCGGACGGCCCAGCACGCTCGCCACTTCGCGCGACGTCGACACCCGCGACGGACGCCCGCGGGCCTGATCCTCTCCGAACAGCCAGGCCTCGAGCTGCCGGCGCGCCCGGAACACGCGGCTCTTCGCCGTGCCGACCGCGCACCCTGTCGACTCCGCCAGCGCCTCGTAGCTCATGCCGTGCACCACCACCATGACCAGCGCCTCGCGCTGGTCGGAGGGCAGCCGGGTCATCGCCTTGGCCAGCTCCTTGAGCGCCAGGCGGTCCTCGTGCGGCGCCTCTGTGGCGAAGGTGTGCGCCGGGACGTCGTCGATGTCGGTGGTGTCGCGGCGCTTGCGCAGGTTGGAGATGAAGCGGTTGCGCAGGATGCGGTGCATCCAGGCGGCGAAGTTGGTGCCTGGGATGAAGCTCTCCTGGGCGGACAGGGCGTTGCAGACGGCGTCCTGCACCAGGTCCTCGGCGGCCGCGCGGTTGCGGGTCAGGGCGAGCGCCTGCACCCGGAGCTTGGGAAGGATTCCGATCACCTGGTCGTGGAAGGTCGCCATCGTCATTGTCCGCCGTCTCCTCTTCCTGCCCGACCAATGACGACGACGCGGGGTGGTTGCATCCCCGCGTTCACGAGGCCGTCATCACGCCGCGCCGCACTTGCCCCGATCGCGGGCGGCGGCACCGAACCGGCCCGCGGGAGGCGTGCCGGACCGCTTCCAGCGGCCGTCGGGTGCGACCAGTCAGGAAGGCAAGGTTGAGGCTCTGCCTCAAACTCCGCCAGGGGGAGCCCCCCTGGACCGGCCTTACTTGAGTTGCGCCGGGTCCAGGGCAGAGCCCTGGCCTTGCTTCCTGGCGGCCTCCGCTACGCGTCCGGCGCCCGGACCGTCTCGCGCCCGGTGATCTGGGCCAGCTTCGAGCGCGCCCGCGAGACCCGCGCCTTCATCGTGCCGACCGGCACGCCGCAGATCGCCGCCGCAGCCTCGTGGCTCAGCTCCTGCGCGCCGACCAGCACCAGGGCCTCGCGCAGCAGCGGCGGCAGGCTGAACAGCATCCGCTGCAGGTCGGACAGGTCGGCCGCGCCGTGCTGCGCCGGGCCTTCCGCCTCGCTGTCCGCGAAGTGCTCGCGCATCGCCACGTCCTCGCGCCGCCGCCGCCGGGCATGCTCGAAGAACGCGTTGCGCTCTATGGTGAACAGCCAGGCCTTGAGGTTCGTGCCGGGCTGGAACTGACCCAGCGCGCCGAGCGCGCGCACCAGCGTCTCCTGCACCAGGTCGTCGGCCAGCGTGCGGTCGCGCGCCAGGAAGCGGGCAAAGGCGCGCAGGTCCGGCAGCAGCGCCAGGACCTGAGGCCGCAGCGACGCCTCCCCGCCAGGCCAGCCCGACTCCCCCCCGCCCGCCGGCTCGCCTGGGTCAGGCGGGGATGAGCCGGGCGCAGACGGGCCAGGCACAGGCAGGCCAGGCGCAGAGAGGCCGGTGGACGCCGCGCCAGGCCGGCCTCGGGCCTTTTCGTGGGCATCGCCCTCGCTCACCATGAATCCACTTGCCCTCCGGCGTCCTTGCGTCGAGTTGTGTCGCCGCGCGCCAGCCTCGCGGCCGCGGACCGTCCGCCAGGGCCAGCCGGTCCCGGCCGCGCGCCGGACACGTGCCAGATCC
>CAXSES010000333.1:0-3781 GCA_964236225.1 uncultured Acetobacteraceae bacterium | reverse complement strand
TCTTCCCTTCGTGCAAAAGGCATCCTCATGGCTGAGACCCTCCCCGTCGGCGTCATCGGCGCGGGCCTCGGCGGCCTGGCGGCGGCCTGCGTGCTGGCCGCGCGCGGCCACAAGGTCGTGCTGTTCGAGAAGAACGACTGGCTTGGCGGCAAGGCCGCGCAGTGGGAGCAGGACGGGTTCCGCTTCGACATGGGCCCGACCATCCTGACGGTGCCCTCGGTGCTGGAGCGCATTTTCGCCGAGGCCGGGGTGAAGATGTCGGACCGCCTCGACCTGCGGCGGCTGGACCCGCAATGGCGCTGCTTCTTCGATGACGGCACGCGGCTCGACCTGCAGGAGAACGTCGCGCAGATGTCGGCCAGCCTCGCGCAATACGCGCCGGGCACCGAGCGTGGCTATCAGGACTTCCTCAGGATGTCGCAGGGGCTGCACAGCGTCAGCGAGAAGTTCTTCTTCTGGCGTTCGGTCGAGGACATCCGCGACACGATGGACCTGCGCACCGGCATGAACCTGTCGACCCTGAAGGACGTGCTGAGCCTCAAGATGGGCTCCACTGTGGCCAAGCAGATCAGGAAGCACGTCGCGGACCCGCGCGTGTCGCAGATGCTCGACCATTTCGTGCAGTACGTCGGTTCCTCGCCATACGGCTCTCCGGCGGTGCTGTGCTCGATCGGGCACATGCAGGTCGACGAGGGCGTGTGGTATCCGATGGGCGGCACGCGCGCCGTGCCGCTGGCGCTGCAGCAGCTCGCGATGGAGCTGGGCGTCGAGGTGCGCATGGGCGACGGGGTGGCGCGCATCTCCAGCGCCGGCGGGCGGGCCACCGGGGTCGTGACCGAGCGAGGCGAGAGCATCCCGCTATCGGCCGTCGTGTCGAACATGGACAGCGTGCGCACCTACCGGGAGCTGGTCGGGGGCGCGCCCGCGGCCGGCTTCGCGAAGCGCTGGAAGCGCGAGGCGGCGTGCTCCGGCGTCGTGCTCTACCTTGGGCTCGACCGCGCCTACGAGCACCTGGCGCATCACGACTTCGTGTTCTCGCGCGACCCGGAGGAGGAGTTCGACTTCATCTACAAGAAGGGCGAGCCGGCGCCGGACCCGACCTGCTACATCGCGGCTCCCTCGCGCACGGAACCAGGCGTGGCGCCCCCGGGCGGCGAGGCGCTCTACGTGCTGGTGCACACGCCCTATCTGCGCCCGCACCATGACTGGAAGCAGATGCTCCCCGCCTACCGCCGCGTGATCCTGGACAAGCTCGCGCGCACCGCCGGGATGCCCGACCTGGAGAGCCGCATCCGGGTGGAGCGGGTGCTGACGCCCCAGGACATCCACGAGCGCTACCGTGTGCTTGATGGCGCGATCTACGGCCTGGCGAGCCACGGCTCATTCTTCGGGGCCTTCAAGCCGGGCAACCGGTCGCGTGACCTGGGCGATCTCTACCTCGCGGGGGGCGCCGCGCATCCAGGGCCTGGGATGCCGATGGTGCTGATGTCCGGCTGGATCGCGGCGGACTCGCTCGACAGCGATCGCGCGGGCGCCCGCGCGGCGTGAGCCCCGTCGGAGGTGCGCGGCCAGGACAGCCAGGCAAGGTTGAGGCTCCGCCTCAAACTCCGCCAAAGGCTCGCCTTTGGAATCCATTTGTTTAGGAAGGGGATTTTCGGGGGCCTTTGGTCTTTGACTGGTCTGGGCAGAGCCCGGCCTCGCCTGCCTCCCGCCGCCGTTGGCCCGCATGTCCGCTCCCGGCCCGAACGACGTCTGCGCCGTGCCTGACGGGGCATGGCGGCTGGCGCAGGCCAGGAATGCCGACCCGCTGGCGGCACGCTCCGCGTTCACGGTCGCGCTGTTCCATCGCTACCTGCTCTGGTACCTGCCGCGGCACTTCCACGCCGTGCGGCTGGCGCGCGAGACCTGGCCGACCCTGCCCGCGGATCGGCCAATCGTGGTGTTCACCAACCATCCGTCCTGGTGGGACCCGGCGATGTTCATCCTGGTGCACTGCACCCTGATGCGCGGGCGGCCAGGCTACGGTCCCATGGAAGCCGCCGCGCTGGCCCGCTACGGGCTGCTGCGGCGCATGGGGATGTTCGGCATCGAGGCGGATAGCCGGGCGGGGGCGGCGACCTTCCTGCGTCTGGGCGGACGGGTGCTGGCCGATCCCTCCGGCGTGCTGTGGGTCACGGCGCAGGGCCGCTTCGCCGACCCTCGGCAGCGGCCCGTGACGCTGCGCCCCGGCCTTGCCCATCTGGCCCGGCTCGCCCCGGAGACGTTGCTGCTGCCGCTCGCGGCGGAGTATCCGTTCTGGAACGAGAGCAGGCCCGAGGCGCTGCTGCGGTTCGGCGCGCCGATCGAGGCCGCCGCATTGCGGGGCCGCTCGACGCAGGCGGGCATGCGTATCCTGGAGGCGGCGTTGGCGACTGCGATGGACTCCCTGGCACAGGACGCGGTGGCCCGCGACCAGGCACCGTTCCGCACCCTGCTCGAGGGCAGCGCGGGCATCGGCGGCGTATACGACCTGTGGCGGCGCGCGCGCGCAGCGATTTCCGGCCGCAGCTTCGATCCGTCGCATGACCCGGGTCTCGTGCCCGCACCCCCGCGCGAGGCCGCGAGGGAGCGGCAGGCGGACAAGACGGCCGCGCAGGCATGATCGTGGTGCTGGTGCTGGCGTTCGGGCCGGCGGCGCTCGCGCTGTGGAACCTGGCGCTCTACCGGCGCCCGGCGCTCGCCAAGGGAACGCCGCCGGTCTCGGTGCTGATCCCCGCGCGCAACGAGGCCGCCAACATCGCCGACGCCGTCGCCTGCGTCCTCGCCAGCCATGGCGTCAAGGTCGAGCTTGTGGTGCTCGACGACGCCTCGACCGACGCCACCCCCGCGATCCTGGCCGCGATCGACGACCCGCGCCTGCGCGTCTCCCGTGCCCCTCCCCTGCCGCCGGGCTGGTCAGGCAAGCAGCACGCCTGCGCCGCGCTTGCCTGCCTTGCCCGCCACGAGCTGATGGTGTTCGTCGACGCGGACGTGCGGCTCGCGCCCGATGCCCTGTCGCGGATGGCCGGATTCATGCAGCGCAACGCGGTCGGCATGGCCAGCGGCTTCCCGAGGCAGGTCACGCTCACCTGGTCGGAGCGCCTGCTGCTGCCGCTGATCCACTTCCTGCTGCTCGGCTACCTGCCGATGGCGGCGATGCGCCGCTCGGTCTCCCCAGGGTTCGGCGCGGCGTGCGGCCAGCTCGTGATCGTGCGCCGGGACGACTACCGACGCGCCGGCGGCCACGGCGCAATCCAGGCCTCGCTGCACGACGGCATCACCCTGCCCCGCGCGTTCCGGCGCGCGGGCGCCATGACCGGTCTGTTCGATGCGAGTGGTTTCGCCACCTGCCGCATGTACAGCAGCGCCGCCCAGGTCTGGGAAGGCCTGACCAAGAACGCCACCGAGGGCATGGCCAGCACGCGGGCACTGCCGGTATGGACAGTGGTGCTCGGCGGCGGCCAGGTGTTGCCGGCGCTGCTGCTTCTGCTCTACCCGGGTCCTGCGACAGTGGCAGCCGTGGCGGCGGGAATCGGCCTGCGGCTGGTGCTGGCGGCGCGGTTCCGCCAGCCGGTGCTGGGCGCGCTGCTGCACCCGGTCGGAGTGGCGGCGCTGCTCGTGGTGCAGTGGGCAGCGCTGCTGCGCGCGGCGCGCGGTCGGCCCTCGACATGGCGCGGCCGCGCCTACCCCGCCGCGCCATGACGCGGCGAGCCGGCGCATACCCCTGCGGCCTTGCGGCGCGACACTCCTGCGGCCTTGCGGC
>CAXSES010000332.1:0-3783 GCA_964236225.1 uncultured Acetobacteraceae bacterium | reverse complement strand
GACCCGCCAGGGGCGAGCCGCCCCTGGACCGGCTTTCTTCAAGGAAGGCAATCCAAGGGCCCGGCCCTTGGCGGAGTTTGAGGCAGAGCCTCAACCTTCCTTGCTCCTGCGCCGCAAGGCCCCGCTCAGACCTGCTTGATCTCGCGTTCCTTCTCGACGAGCGACTCGTCGATTCGCTTGACGTAGGAGTCCGTGAGCTTCTGCACCTCGTCGGCCCAGTCCTTGACCTCGTCCTCGGCGATCTCGTTCTTCTTCTCGAAGGCCTTGATCTGGTCCATGCCGTCGCGACGCACGCCGCGCACCGCGATCCGCGCGCCCTCGCCGTAGCGCCCCGCCGCCTTGGCCAACTCGACGCGCCGCTCCGCCGTGAGCTGCGGGATCGGCACCCGCACCGTCTGCCCGTCCGCCGCCGGGTTCAGCCCCAGCCCGAAGTCGCGGATCGCCCGCTCCACCGCGCCCACCAGCGTGCGGTCCCACACCTGCACCGTGATCATCCTCGGCTCCGGCACGCCGATGGTGCCCACCTGGGTGATCGGCACCTCCGACCCGTACGCCTCCACCTTCACCGGCTCCAGCAGAGCGGGGCTCGCCCGCCCGGTGCGCAGCCCGCCGAAGTCGCGGCGCAGCGTCTCCATCGCCCCGTCCATGCGGCGCGTCAGGTCGGTCTTCAGGCTGGTCAGGTCCGCAGGCATCCAACTCTCCCCAATCCGCCGGCCGGCACCCGCCAGCCTCATCCCAGCCCGAAGCGCCAAGCCGCCCTGTCACGCCGGCGGCGGCTCCACGATCCGGGTGAACCGGCCCTCACCGCGCACCACCTGCGCGAACGCGCCCGGCGCGTGGATGTTGAACACCACGATCGGCAGCCCGTTCTCCCGCGCCAGGCTGATCGCGGCGGCATCCATCACCCGCAGGTCGCGCCTGAGCACGTCGTGGTAGGTCAGCGCCTCGAACCGCTCCGCCGTCGGGTCGCGCCTCGGATCGGCCGAGTACACGCCGTCCACCTGCGTGCCCTTGAGCAGCACGTCGCACTGCATCTCCGCCGCCCGCAACGCCGCCGCCGTGTCTGTGGTGAAGAACGGGTTTCCGGTGCCCGCCGCGAACACCACCACCCGCCCCTTCTCCATGTGTCGCTCCGCCCGCCTGCGGATGTAGGGCTCGCAGATGTTGGGCATGGTGATCGCCGACTGCACCCGGGTCGGCACATGGCAGCGCTCCAGCGCGTTCTGCACCGCCAGCGCGTTCATCACCGTGGCCAGCATCCCCATGCTGTCCGCCTGCGCGCGGTCCATGCCGCCCGCCGCCGCCGAGACGCCCCGGAAGATGTTGCCGCCGCCGATCACCAGGCAGACCTGCACGCCCGCCGCCACCACGTCCGCGACGTCGGCCGCGACCCTGCGCACCATGTCCACGTCCAGCCCGTAATCCCTGCGCCCCATCAGCGCCTCGCCGGAGACCTTCAGGAGAACACGCTTGTAGGGAGGATGATCGGGCATGCGCGTCCGCGGCTGTGAGGCGGCCAGGGTATAGGTCCAGGCGGCACGCCTCACAAGCCGCGCGAAGGCAGGAAGGTCAGGGCTCTGCCCCATTGCCTGGAAGCAGGGACCCGCTGGGGGCGGCGCCCCCAGACCCGCATCCGTCAGGCCGGCGGCACGACGCCGCGCGAGGCGCCCCCGCCCCAACCCCGGGTTTCCAAAGGCGAGCCTTTGGCGGGGTCCCATCTTCAGGCACGGGGGGCAGAACCCCTGGCCTTTCTTGCCTTACTGCGCCGCGACCCCCGCCGTTGCCGCGACTTCCGCGGCAAAATCGCTCTCCGCCTTCTCGATGCCCTCGCCCAGCGTGAACCGCGCGAATCCCGACAGCCTTGCCCCCGCCTTGGCCACGACCGCCTTCACCCGGCTCTCCCCGTCATGCACCCAGACCTGCTCCAGCAGCACCACCTCCTCGTAGTACTTCCGGATGCGCCCATCGACCATCTTCTCGATGATCGCCTCCGCCTTGCCCGACGCCCGCGCCTGCTCCGCCAGCACCGAGCGCTCGCGCTCCAGCGCCGCGCCGTCCACGCCGGTGATGTCCAGCGCCTCCGGCCGCGTCGCCGCGACCTGCATCCCCACCTGGCGCCCCAGCGTCTCCAGCGCGTCGATCTCCGACGCGCCCTCGACGCCCACCAGCACGCCGATCTTGCCCAGGCCCTGCTTGAGCGGCTGGTGCACGTAGGACGCCACCACCCCCTGCTGCACGCCGAGCACGCGGATGCGCCGGATCGTCATGTTCTCGCCAATCGTGGCGACAAGCTGCACCAGCTCCTCGCCCACGCTGCGCCCGGTCCCCGGATACGCCGCCGCCTTGAGCGCCTCGACATCCTCGCCGCTGGAAAGAGCGATCCTCGCCACCGCACCCACAAAACCCTGGAACGCCTCGTTGCGCGCCACGAAGTCGGTCTCCGCGTTGACCTCGACCATCGCCGCGCGGCCCTGCTCCGAGGCCACGCCGATCAGCCCCTCGGCCGCCACGCGCCCGGACTTCTTCGCCGCCTGCGAAAGGCCCTTCTTGCGCAGCCAGTCGATCGCGGCCTGCGTCTCGCCGCCGTTCTCGGTGAGCGCGCGCTTGCAGTCCATCATGCCCGCGCCGGTCTTCTCGCGCAGGTCCTTCACCAGAGCCGCCGTGATCTCGGCCATGCACTCTCTCCTGTGGTCTCGCCCGCAACCCTCGCCACGGACTGAGCCTTGCAAAATCGGATCGGGGAGGCCGCACCCGGGAACGCCCCGAAACGAGGCATCCTCCGGCACGACCTCCCCGCTCGCCCCGCCCGCAGCGCCGGCCGCGGCCGGCCGCCAGGCTCAGCTCACGGTCGCGAGCGGCTCCGGCATGCTGACCTCTGGCATCACCTCCATCGGCAGCTCCTCTGCGCCGCCGATGTCCTGCCCCGAGGCCGCCATCTCCGCGCTGATGCCGTCCAGCACCGCGCCCGAGACCAGCTCGCAGTACAGCGTGATCGCGCGGATCGCGTCGTCGTTGCCAGGGATCGGGTAGGTCACGCCGACCGGGTCGGAGTTGCTGTCCAGGATGGCGATCACCGGGATGCCCAGCTTGTTCGCCTCCTCGACCGCCAGCTTCTCCTTGTTGGTGTCGATGATGAACAGGATGTCGGGCAGCCCGCCCATCTCCTTGATCCCGCCCAGCGAGCGCTCCAGCTTCTCCTGGTCGCGGGTGATCTCCAGGACCTCCTTCTTGGTCAGCCCAGTCACGTCGCCCGCCAGCATCTCCTCGATCTGGCGCAGCCGCTTGATGCTGCCCGTGATCGTCTTCCAGTTCGTCAGCATGCCGCCCAGCCAGCGGTGGTTGACGTAGTACTGCCCGCAGCGCCGCGCCGCCTCGGCGACATGCTCCGCCGCCGCCCGCTTGGTGCCCACGAACAGCACGCGCCCGCCCGCCGCCGTCACGTCGCGCGTCGCGCGCAGCGCACGGTCCAGCATCGGCACGGTCTGCTGCAGGTCGAGGATGTGCACCTGGTTGCGGATGCCGAAGATGTACGGCCCCATGCGCGGATTCCAGCGCCGCGTGTGGTGGCCGAAATGCACGCCGGCCTCGAGAAGCTGGCGGAGGGTGTAGTCGGGCATCGCCATGGGGCGTGACCTTTCCTGTCGTCCGGTTGAACCTCCGCGGAGCCTGGCCGCCCGACCTGCGTCAGGTGGCACCGGACCCGGGCACGATGGCCCGGGAAAGTCGCCCCGCGTGCGAATTACCGGCCTGCGCCGGCGTGCGGGATATGGCCGAGTCGCAGGC
>CAXSES010000331.1:0-3797 GCA_964236225.1 uncultured Acetobacteraceae bacterium | reverse complement strand
GCGGTGCTGCGGGCGCTGCCGGGCGCGCGGCTGGTCGGCGGCTGCGTGCGCGACGCGATCGCCGGGCGCGCGGTGGCCGACATCGACCTCGCCACCCCCGACACGCCGCACGAGATGGCGGCGGCGCTGGCGGCGGCCGGGCTGCGGGTGATCCCCACCGGGCTGGCGCACGGCACGCTCACCGTGCTCAGCGGGGAGGAGCCGGGCGGCGCCGGCCGCTTCGAGGTCACGACGCTGCGGCGCGACGTCGCCACCGACGGGCGGCACGCGGTGGTGGCCTGGACCACCGACTGGCGCGAGGACGCCGCGCGCCGCGACTTCACCATCAACGCGATGTCGCTGGACCGCGAGGGCGCGGTGTTCGACCCGTTCTGTGGCCGCGCCGACCTCGCCGCCGGCCGCGTCCGGTTCGTGGGCCGCGCCGCCGCCCGCATCGCCGAGGACGCCCTGCGCGTGCTGCGCTTCTTCCGCTTCCAGGCGCGCTACGGCGTGGGCGAGCCCGACGCGGAGGCCACCGCCGCGATCGCGGCCTCGACCGGCGGCCTCGCGCGGCTGTCGGGCGAGCGGGTGTGGGGCGAGCTGCGCCGCATCCTCGCCGCTCCCGACCCTGCGGGCGCGGCCGCGCTGATGGAGCGCCTCGGCGTGCTGGGCGCAGTGCTGCCGGGCGCGAGGGCGGAGGGTCTCGCGCGGCTGGTGCACGCGGGCGGGCCGGCCGACGAGGGGCTGCGGCTGGCGGCGCTGCTGGCGGACGCGCGGCCCGACCTCGACGCCGTGGCCGCGCGGCTGCGCCTGTCCGGGGCGGAGCGCGAGCGGCTGTCGCTGCTGCTGGCGCCGGAGGGGCCGACGCCGGCCGAGGACGAGGCGGGGCTGCGCCGCTGGCTCGCGGCGGTGCCTGCGGAGGCGCTGGCGGGCCGCGCCTGGCTGCGGGGCGGCGGCGACGCGGGCTGGGCCAGGCTGCGGGCGCGTCTGGCGGCCCTGGACCGGCCGGTGTTCCCGCTGGAGGGGCGCGACGTGGTGGCGTGCGGCGTGGCGCCGGGGCCGGAGGTGGGGCGGCGGCTGCGCGAGGTGCGGGCATGGTGGCTCGCAGGGGGATGCGCGGCGGGGCGCGAGGCGTGCCTGGCGAGGCTGCGGGATGTGGTGTCGGCAGGGTAGGAAGGCCAGGGCTCTGCCCTGGACCCGCCAGGGGCGAGCCGCCCCTGGACCGGCCTTGCTTAAGTGAAGCAGGTCCACCCTGGCGGGTCTGGGCGTGGCCTGCCGAAGGTTTCGACAGCCCTAATGGGCCGTTATGGCGGGCGGAGGGAGAGCCCAGCCTTGCTTCCTGACAAGCCAATATCCGGGACCGTTGATGTTGGGTATCGGATTCCAAAGGCGAGCCTTTGGCGGAGTTCGAGGCGGACCTCAACCCTGGCTCCCGCCTGTCTCGCCTGTCCCCGCGCCCCGGTGCTACAGCCCTGCCCATGGACGCCCTGACCGACCTTGTCCCCGCGATCGCCGCGGAGGACGGCACCCGCGCGCTGCTGCGGCGCCTGTGGCGCGACCAGCTCCGCCGCCACCGCACCCGCCTGCTGCTGGTGCTGCTGCTGACCGCGGTGATGGCCGGCCTGACGGCGCTCTACCCGGTGGTGATCCAGCGCGCGCTCACGATGTTCGAGGCCCGCGACCGCCGCATCCTCTACCAGGTGCCGCTGCTGGTGGTCGCCGTGGTGGCCGCCAAGTCCGCCGCGCAGTACGGGCAGACGGTGCTGCTCCAGCAGCTCGTGCTGCTCGTGGTGCGCGACCTCCAGGGCCGCATGTTCCGCCACCTGACCCGCGCCGACCTGGCGCGCGTCGAGCGCGAGGCCCCGGCGCAGCTCGCGGCCCGCTTCACCACCGATGCCGCGACCATCCGCGAGGCGCTGATCCGCGCCATCAACTCGGTCGGCAACGTCGCCATGGTGGCCGGCCTGGTGGCGTCGATGATCTACCTGGACTGGGAGCTGAGCCTGCTGGCGGGGCTGCTCTACCCTCTGGCCGCGGTGCCGATCGGGCGCATCGGCAGGCGCGTGCGCCGCGCCTCGGGCGGCATGCAGGAGCGCGTGGGCAAGACCGCGACGCTGCTCACCGAGAGCTTCGCCCAGGCCCGCACTGTGCGCGCCTTCCGCCTGGAGGACGCCGAGCAGGCGCGCGCCGAGGCCAGCTTTGCGCATCTGTACTCCGCGCTGCTGCGCATGACCCGCGGCCGGGCGCGGGTGGAGCCGGTGCTGGAGGTCCTCGGCGGCGCCGCGGTCGCCGCCGTGCTGGGGTTCGCGGGCTGGCGGGCGGCGATGGGCGGCTCCTCTCTGGGCGACTTCACCGGGTTCGTGACCGCGCTGCTGCTGGCCTCGCAGCCGCTGCGCGCGCTGGGCTCGCTGAACGCCGCGCTGCAGGAAGGGCTGGCGGGGCTGGCGCGGGTGTTCGCCGTGATCGACGAGGCGCCGCGGATCGTGGACTCGCCCGCAGCCGTGACGTTGCCGAAGGGGCGCGGCCACCTGCGGTTCGAGGCGGTGGGCTTCGACTACCCCGACGGCCGCGCCGGGCTGCGCGCGCTGAGCTTCGAGGCCAGGCCGGGCCTGACGGTGGCCCTGGTCGGGCCGTCGGGCGGCGGCAAGTCCACGGCGCTGTCGCTGATCCCGCGCCTGCACGAGGTCCGCGCCGGGCGCATCACCCTGGACGGCGCGGACATCCGCGACGTGACGCTCGCCAGCCTGCGCGACGCGATCGCCTATGTCGGGCAGGACGCGCTGCTGTTCGACGACACGATCGCCGCCAACATCGGCCATGGCCGCCCCGGCGCGGGCGAGACTGCGATCGAGGCGGCGGCGCGGGCGGCGGCGGCGCACGACTTCGTGGCCGCGCTGCCCGAGGGCTACGCCACCCGGGTCGGGCCGGGCGGGCAGCGCCTGTCCGGCGGGCAGCGGCAGCGCGTGACGCTGGCCAGGGCGCTGCTGCGCGACCCGCGCGTGCTGCTGCTCGACGAGGCCACCAGCGCGCTCGACGCGGAGAGCGAGGCGGCGGTGCAGCAGGCGCTGGCCCGGCTGCGCGCGGGACGGACCACGATCGTGGTGGCGCACCGGCTGTCCACCGTGCGCGACGCCGACCTGGTGGTGGCGATGGCGGACGGGGCCGCCGTGGAATGGGGCACGCACGCAGCCCTGCTGGAGCGGGACGGGCTGTACGCGCGGCTGGTGCGGACGCAGGCGCTGGCGCAGTAGCGGCAGGCCGGCCACAGGGCAGGCAGTATCGAGGCCCGCCTCGTCCGTCCGGGCGGCGCCCCTGAGCCTGCCTTGCGCCAGCGACTCCTGACGCCCTGTCGCCAAGCCAGGGCCAGGACCCTGCCCCCTGTCCTGGAAGAGGGAACCCGCCGGGATGAGCCACCCTGGACCGGCCCTGCTGAAGGTGTGGATTTCAAAAGCGAGTCTTTGGCGGGGTTCGAGGCAGGGCCTCAGCCTGTCCTGCCTGGCCTGTCACCCCCAGGAGCTGTCAGTGCTGCCTCAAGAATCAGCCCCGCTGACCTTAGCCTGCGGGCGCGGACAAAGCTGCCCAAAGAGTTCGATGGCCTGCCTAGGCCACGGGCCATGAGCGGCGGAGGGAAGCCCGGCCTCGCCGGCTGCCTCGTTTCCATGCCGACGCCGCAATCCAGGTCCTCCAAACGCACGGACCGTGCAGTTCCGACGACCAGGGCCTTTCCCGTTCACATGATGATGTCAACGGCCGAATGCGACGAGCGTTCAGGCAGGCAAGGCTGGGCTTCTCCCTCCGCCTGCCATTCCAATGGCCCA
>CAXSES010000330.1:0-3811 GCA_964236225.1 uncultured Acetobacteraceae bacterium | reverse complement strand
GGGAACGTCCCCGCCCGCACGTCCGCGGCATACGCCGCCACGGCCCGGTCCACGAGCCCGCGCCCGTCGGCGTAGCGGCGCACGAAGCGCGGCGTGCGCTCGAACATGCCGAGCATGTCGTCGAGCACCAGGATCTGCCCGTCGCAGCCGGCCGAGGCGCCGATGCCGATCGTGGGCACCGAGACCGCGCGGGTGATCTCGTCGGCGAGGTCGCGGCTGACGCCTTCCACCACGATCGCGAAGGCGCCGGCGGCATCGGCCTCGCGCGCCTCGGCCAGGGCGCGGGCGCGCTCGGCCTCGGTGCGGCCCTTGGCGCGGAAGCCGCCATCGGCGTTGGCGGCCTGGGGGCGCAGGCCGACGTGGCCCATCACGGGGATGCCGCGGCCAACCAGGAACGCGATCGTGTCCGCCATGCCGTCGCAGGACTCGAGCTTGACCGCCTGGGCGCCGGTCTCGGCCAGCACGCGGGCGGCGGAGGCGTGGGCCTGGGCGGGGCCGGCCTCGTAGGTGCCGAACGGCAGGTCGACCACCACGAGCGCCCGCTCGGCGCCGCGCATGACGGCCCGGCCGTGGGCGATCATCATCTCCAGCGTGACGCCGAGCGTGGTGGGCAGGCCGTACACCACCATGCCCAGCGAGTCGCCGACCAGGAGCACGTCGACGTGGGGGTCGAGAAGGGCCGCCATCGGAGCGGTGTAGGCGGTCAGGCACACGAGCTTGTCGCCGCCCTTGCGGGCACGCACGGCAGGCACGGTCAGGCGGGGGGTATCGGCGTGTCGGGACATGGGGGAGGGCTCCGGCTTCGGGCGGCATATCGGGCGGAAAGGGGCGGGACGCCAGGGAAGCAAGCAAGGCCGGACTCTTCCTCCGCCTGCCCTTCCAATGGCCCAAGCGGGCCATCGGAACCTTTGGCAGGCTACGCCCAGACCCGCAAAGGGCTCGAGGCCCTTTGATCCCATGACTCAAGTAAGTCGGGTTCCAAGGGCCTGCCCTTGGCGGGGTCCCCGCTTGAAGCATGGGGGCAAAGCCTTTGGCCTTCCTTGCCGTCCGAACCCCGCTACGGCCCGGTGATGGTGATGCGTCCGAACCCGGACTGCGCGAGGGCGGAGACCACCTCGCCGACCTGCGCCGGGCTGGCCTTCGGCTCGGCGCCGACCACGACGCGGCGGGTGGCGTCGCCGCCGGCCGCGGCGCGCAGCGCGTAGCCGAGCGTGGGCAACGCGGCCGGCCGGCCCTCCAGCGTGAGCGCGCCGTCGTTGCCGACCATGACGATCAGCGCCGGGGCATTGGACTCCGGGGGCGCGGGCCTGGCGCCTGCCGCGGCGGGCGCAGGTGCTGCGACGTCGCGGCGGGCGGGCGGCGGGGGTGCCGCCGGGGCGGGCGGGGCGGCGGGCTCGGGGGCGCGTACGGATAGGGCGCCGAGCAGGCGTTCCTGGCGTTGCAGCTCGATGCCCAGCTCGTCGACGCGGCCGCGCAGCCGCTCGATCTCCTCGCGCAGGCCGGCGGCGTCCTGGCCCGCAGGCCCGGACACGGCGCCGGGCGGGCGCTCCTGGGCCAGCGCCGCCAGGGGCACGAGGGCGGCGAGCGCCAGGGCCGGAACAAGGCGCGGCGCGTGCGCGCGGTCTGAGGCTGCCATGCCGGAGGCCCTCGCTGTGGGCGCACGGCATAGCGCGGGCGCGGGCGGCCCGCCAGGACAGGAAGCAGGGCCAGGGGCTCTGCCCCATGCCTGAAGACGGAGACCCCGCCAGGAGGAAAGCCCTCTGGACCGGCTTCCCTCAAGTCATGGGATCAAAGGGTCCTCGGACCCTTTGCGGGTCTGGGCGGAGCCCAGCCTTGCTTGCCTTGCATCGCACCGGCCCTGCGCCTCCTGACGCGGGGGCTTGACGCGGCCGGCGCCGGCTTGCCTTGCTGCGGGGTTCGCGGGCCAGCAACCCGAGAACGTCGCGGCGGCGGGGCCTGACAAGCGGGCGGGGCCTCCCATTTCACGCCGGAGCAGGTGCGGCAGAAGCCGTGGCCGTCTGAGACAGGGATACCAACGGCCGGATGCCTCCTCACAGCAAGACACGCAGCATCGGCATCGTCGGTGCGGGACCGGGCGGTCTCGCGGCGGCCATGCTGCTGGCCCGCGCCGGCGCCGACGTCACGATCTACGAAAGCAAGGACCGCCTGGGCGGGCGCTCGGCGACGCTGACCCAGGACAGCGAGCGTGGCCGCTTCCGGTTCGACATGGGGCCGACCTTCTTCCTCTACCCGCGGGTGCTGGCAGACATCTTCGCCGCCTGCGGGCGCGTGCTGGAGGATGAGGTCGAACTGATGCGGCTCGACCCGCAGTACCACCTGATCTTCGAGGCCGGCGGCGAGATGCACGCCACCCCTGACCTGGAGCGCATGGCCGCCGAGATCGCCCGCCTCAACCCGCACGACGCGCTGGCCCTGCCGAAGTTCATGGCGGAGAACCGCGCCAAGCTCGCGGCCTTCCGCCCGGTGCTGGAGAACGCCTTCAACTCGATGCGCGACTACCTGCGCCCCGACGTGCTGCGCTCGCTCAGGCTGCTGCGGCCGCACCGCACCGTGAACACAGACCTGGCCCGCCACTTCGACGACGAGCGGGTCCGCCTCGCCTTCTCGTTCCAGAGCAAGTACCTCGGCATGTCGCCGTTCCGCTGCCCGAGCCTGTTCACCATCCTCTCGTTCATGGAATACGAGTTCGGCGTGTTCCACCCGAAAGGCGGCACCGGCGCGGTGATGGCGGCGATGGCCGACGTGGCGAGCGACCTCGGGGTGAAAATCCGCCTGAGCGAGCCGGTCGAGACCCTGCTGTTCGAGGGCAAGCGCGCGGTCGGCGTGCGCACCGCGCGCGGCGACATCCGCCACGATGCGATGGTGGTCAACGCCGACTTTGCCGACGCGATGACCAGGCTTGTTCCCGACCGCCTGCGCAGACGCTGGACCGACCGCAAGATCGCCGGCAAGAAGTTCTCCTGCTCGACCTTCATGCTCTACCTCGGCCTGGATGGCGCCAGCGAGGACATCGCGCACCACACGATCTATCTGTCCAAGGACTACCGCCGAAACGTCGCCGAGATCGAGGCGGGCGAGGCGCCGTCCGACCCGTCCTTCTACGTGCAGAATGCCTGCGTCACCGACCCTGACCTGGCGCCGCGCGGCTGTTCGACCCTCTACGTGCTGGTTCCCGTGGGCAACCGCAACGGCGACGGCGTGGACTGGGCCAACGAGCAGGCCCGCTACCGGGCGATGACGCTCAAGCGCCTGGAGCGCATCGGCCTGCACGACGTGGAGCGGCGCATCGTCACCGAGAGGATGCTCACGCCCGTCGGCTGGGAGCGCGACATGAGCGTCCACCGCGGCGCCACCTTCAACCTCGCGCACTCGCTGAACCAGATGCTGCACCGCCGGCCGCGCAACCGGTTCGAGGACCTCGACGGGCTCTACCTGGTCGGCGGCGGCACCCATCCGGGCAGCGGGCTGCCGGTCATCTTCGAGAGCGCGCGGATCACGGCGCGGCTGATGGCGGAGGACCTCGGCATGGACCCGCACTGGAGCGCGCCGTCGAAGATGGCGCTGCCGGACTACGAGCCGGCGCTGGCGGAACCGGCATGAGGCGGGCAGGAAAGGCCAGGGGCGCTGCCCCTGGACCCCGCCAGGGGAAGCCCTTTGGATGGCTTGACTTGAGGTGTGCCGGTCCAGGGCGGCTCGCCCTGGCGGGGTCCAGGGGCAGAGCCCCTGGCCTTGCTCTCTTCCCTTCGTGCAAAAGGCATCCTCATGGCTGAGACCCTCCCCGTCGGCGTCA
>CAXSES010000329.1:0-3817 GCA_964236225.1 uncultured Acetobacteraceae bacterium | reverse complement strand
GGCGGCTCGCCCCTGGCGGGTCTGGGCAGAGCCCAGCCTTGCTTCCTGACAGGTTGATGTCGGAGGTCGCTGGCACAAGGCAGCCGGCGCCGTTGGCCTTGAAACAGGGTCGGCGTTCCCATGTCTCGCCCATGAGCAAGCACAAGACACGCCGGGCCGAGTCCGAGACGCAGGAGCTGGACGACCAGGCGTTCGATGTCGCCCTGATCGGCGCGGCGTTCGACATGGCCGAGGCGTCGGGCTGGGAGCGCGTCAGCGTGGCCGGGGCGGCGCGTCTGGCGGGGCTAAAGCTGGACCGGGCGCGGGCGCGCTTCCCGGGGCGCGGCGCGGTCCTGCTGCGCTTCGGCAGCCTGGCGGACCAGGCGGCGCTGGCCTCGGTCGGGAGCGAGATGGCGCCGCGCGAGGCGCTGTTCGACCTGCTGATGGCGCGCTTCGACGCCCTGCAGCAGCATCGCGGCGGCGTGCTGGCGCTGCTCCGGGCGCTGGTGCTGCGACCGGGAGCCTCGCTGCTGCTGGCGGCGGCGACGCGCGACAGCATGCGCTGGATGCTGGAGGCGGCCGGGGTGCCGGTGGACGGCGTGGTCGGGCGGCTGCGCGTGGACGGGCTGACGGCGGGCTGGTTCTACGTGCTGCGCGCCTGGAGCCGCGACGAGAGCGCCGACCTCACCGCGACGATGGCCGCCCTGGACCGCGCCCTGTCCAGGGCGATGCAGGCCGAGGCGCTGGTCGGGCGCGGCGGCGACAGCGTGGAGGGAGTCATCGACATCGACGACGACCCGCTGCCGCCCGGGATGGTGCAGGACCTCCCGGCGTTGCCGGAGACGCCGGAGGTGCCGCCGGCCGAGCCGCCCGAGGCCTAGCCGGCGTGGCGGCGGGCTGGAAGGCAGGCAGGGTCGAAGCCTGGGCAGGGCCTTGCCCGCCTTTGCCTCATCTCGCCCCCAGCGCCACGACCGCTGCTTCCAGCAGCCCAGGATCGCCGACCGCCAGCACCCGCCCGCCGCAGTCCGGCCGCAGCGCCTCGCCGTGCCAGCCGGTCATGCGCCCGCCTGCGCCCTCGACCACGGGCAGCAGCGCCGCCCAGTCCCAGACCTTGAGCGTGGCCTCCGCGATCACGTCGACCTGCCCGAGCGCCAGCAGGCCGTAGCCGTAGCAGTCGCCGCCCCAGGTGGTGCGCGCGGTGGCGGCCTGAAGTCGGGCGAAGCCGGCCGCATCGCCGGGCGCGAAGATCTCGGGCGCAGTGCAGGACAGCTCCGCGCCGGACAGCGCGGCGCAGCGTCGGGTCCCGGCCCGGCCGCCGAGCGGGCCGCGGAACCGGGTGCGGCCGCCGGCGCCGACCCAGCGCTCCCCGGTGACGGGCTGATCGATCACGCCGAGGATCGGGACATTACCGTCGAGCAGGGCGACCAGGGTGCCGAACACCGGACGGCCGGTGAGGAAGGCGCGTGTGCCGTCGATCGGGTCCACCACCCAGCGCAGGCGCGCCTCGCCGCGCCGGAGGCCGAATTCCTCGCCGAGCACGCCGAGATTCGGGGTGCGCGCGTCGAGCACGGCGCGCATGGCGTGCTCGGCGGCACGGTCGGCGGCGGTGACCGGGGACTGGTCGCCCTTGAGGTCTGCGCCAAGGCCGGAACGGAAGTACGGCCGCAGCACATGGCCCGCCGCGTCAACGCAGGACTCCGCAACGGCGACCAGGGCATCGAGGTCGTCCACGCCGAGGTCCGGCAGGCTACTTGCCCGGGGCGCCGCCGTTCGTGCCCTGGCTCTGGTCGCGCTGCTGGACGGTGTCGCCGTCGGTCATCGCCTGCGGCGTCTGGGCGTTGGCGTGGCCGTCGGGCACGCCGACCGGGGTGGTGGTCGATGCGGGCGTGGGCGAGGCGACGGGATGGCCGACCTGCTGCGACGCAGGCACGGTGTCCTGCGCGGGACCGGCGGGGTGGGCGTACGGGCTTTGCTGGCTCTCGCTCTGCAGCGCCTGCGGGATGTTCTGGTTGGACGAGGGCTGGGTCATCTGCTGCCCCGGCGCGTTGGCCTGGCCGGCGGCGCCGTTCACCGGAGCGGCCTGCGGCCTGGTCACGCCGCTCGTCGGCGCATCGGGGACGACCGGGGCGTTCGCCTTCGTGCCGGGCGAGTCGCCCTTGGCGGGCGCGTCCGGCGTCCTGGGGGCACCGCCGGCCGGCATGGCGGCGGCGGCGGGCGTGGCGGCGGCCGGCGCGGCATCGGGGGTCGGCAGCGGCTCCGGGCTGGCGGAGAGCGAGCGCAGGTAGGCGATGACGTTCGCCCGCTCGTGGTCGTTCTCGATGCCGGCGAAGCCCATCTTGGTGCCGGGCGCGTAGCCGCGCGGGCTGTGCAACCACTCGTTCAGCTCGGCGTACGTCCACGGGCCCTGCTTGCCCTTCAGCGCCGCGGAATAGTCGAACCCCTCGTGGCTGGCGACCTGGCGCCCGAGCACGCCGTATAGGTCCGGCCCGGTCTTGTTGGCGCCGCCCTCGTTGAAGTTGTGGCAGGACACGCAGAGCTTCTTGGTGGAGCCCTCGCCGGCGCCGACGTCGGCGCTGACCAGCAGCGGCGCGATCGGCGCCAGCGGCTTCGGCGCCTCGGGCGACGCGCTGGCGGCGGGCTGGGCCTCCTTGATGTCGAGCACGGTCTTCTTCAGCTCGACCGGGTGCACCGCATAGCCGCCGACGACGCCCGCGACGCTGAACGCGATGCCCGCCGTGAGGATGGCGGCGAGCGCCTTGTTGGACTCGAGGTCTGACATGCGGCACGTGCTCCGACTGGGTCCGCCAGCCCGGAGCGTTGCACCGGTCCGGCCACTCTTCTAGGTTGGTGTCGTTCTACGAAATCGCACCTGCGGCATCAAGCCGGCGCCCGCCGCGGCACGCCTGTCCGCGCGCGGGCCGGCGCGACCGCCGGGCCTCCCGGCCGCGCCCGCCGCCGCTTTCGCCCCCCAGCCCGGACGGCGTGCCATGAACCCCCTCGTCGTGATCCCCGCCCGCATGGCCTCCACCCGGCTGCCGGGCAAGCCGCTCGCCGCGATCGGGGGCGTGCCGATGGTGGTGCATGTGCTGCGCCGCGCGTGGCAGGCCGGGATCGGGCCGGTCGCGGTCGCCTGCGCAGAGCCGGAGATCGCTGAGGCGGTGGAGCGGGCCGGCGGACGCGCCGTGCTCACAGACCCGGCGCTGCGCTCCGGCTCGGACCGGGTGCACGCGGCGCTGGCGCTGCTCGACCCGGCGCGCGCGCACGACGTCGTCGTCAACCTTCAGGGCGACCAGCCGGCCGTGCCGCCCGCGCACCTGCGCGCCGTGCTGCGGCCGCTGGCCGATCCCGGCGTGGACCTCGCGACGCTCGTGGCGCCGGTGGCGAGCGAGGCGGAGGCGGCCGCGCCCTCGGTGGTCAAGGCGGCCTGCGCCTTCGCCGAGGGCCATGTCGTCGCGCCGGCGCTTTACTTCTCGCGCGCCGCGGTGCCGTGGGGAGCCGGTCCGCTGTGGCACCACATCGGGCTGTACGCCTGGCGGCGCGCGGCGCTGGACCGCTTCGTGGCGCTGCCGGAAAGCCCGCTGGAGCGGCGCGAGAGCCTTGAGCAGCTCCGGGCGCTGGAGGCCGGGATGCGCGTCGCCTGCGCACGGGTGGAGCAGGCCTCGTTCGGGGTCGACACCGCGGCGGACCTGGAGCACGCCAGGGCGACGATGGGGGCGCCTGCATGAAGCAGGCGAGGCCGGGTTCTGCCCGGACCCGCAAGGGGTCCGAGGCCCTTTGATCCCGTTGCCGAGACCCGCTTCCGCCCGGGCGTACGGGTCGCCGCCGAGTGTGATACCAA
>CAXSES010000328.1:0-3825 GCA_964236225.1 uncultured Acetobacteraceae bacterium | reverse complement strand
TCAGCGAGAGGGCGGCGACCGCGTCGGCGAGGTGGTGCGGCTTGGAGGCGCCGATGATGGGCGCGGTCACGCCTGGCCGGGCGAGCAGCCAGGCGAGGGCGACCTGGGCGCGCGGAACGCCGCGGCTGGCGGCGACGGCGCCCACGGCGTCGATCACGCGGGCGTCGGCGGCTTCGGTGGCGTCGTAGAGCGTGCGCTGGAAGGCGTCCGTGTCGGCGCGAGCGGTGGCGGGGTCGTCGGGCGCGCGGGCGAGGCGGCCGCGGGCGAGCGGGCTCCACGGGATCACGCCGACGCCCTCGGACAGGCAGAGCGCCATCATCTCGCGCTCCTCCTCGCGGTAGAGCAGGTTCAGGTGGTTCTGCATCGAGACGAAGCGGGTCCAGCCGTGGCGGTCCGCGGTGTGCAGCGCGGTGCAGAACTGCCAGGCGTGCATCGAGGAGGCGCCGATGTAGCGGGCCTTGCCGGAGCGCACCACGTCGTGCAGCGCCTCCAGGGTTTCCTCGATCGGGGTGTGCGGGTCGAAGCGGTGGATCTGGTAGAGGTCGACGTAGTCCATGCCCAGGCGGCGCAGCGAGTTGTCGATCTCCTGCAGGATGGCCTTGCGGGAGAGGCCGCGGTCGTTGGCGCCCTGCCCCATCGCGCCGTGGACCTTGGTGGCGATGACCAGCTCGTCGCGGCGGGCGAAGTCGCGGACGGCGCGGCCGAGAATCTCCTCGCTGGAGCCGGCGGAGTAGACGTTTGCGGTGTCGAAGAAGGTGATGCCGGCTTCCAGGGCGTCCCTGATGAAAGGGCGGCTGGTCTGCTCGTCCAGGGTCCACTCGTGGGTGCCGCGCGAGGGCTCGCCGTAGGTCATGCAGCCGAGGCAGAGGCGGGAGACCTTGAGGCCGCTGCGGCCGAGGTTGATCTGGTCCATGAGTGGAGAGTCCTTCGTGCTGGGAGCCTGAGCGGGAGACCCTGCCTCGCGCCTCGGCCACAAGCGAGCCCCGGCCTTCAATCCCCTTTGCACCGACGACGCCGCTTTCCCACGGGAGGTTCTGCGACGGCGGCGTGCCGCCTGGTAACGACGGCCCTGGGCTCTGACCTGCCAAGGCAGGCAAGGCCAGGGCTCTGCCCCACGTCCTGGAAGCGGGGACCCGCCAGGGGGAGCTCCCCTGGACCGGCTTTCCCGAGGAAACCAGGGCAGGAGCGATGCTCCTGGCGGATGAGGCGGAGCCTCGACCTTGCCTGCCCTGCTTGGCCGACCATCAGCGGCTGACGCGGCAGCCACGCTGCGCTCTCGTCCCTGCGCATGACCCGGCCCCTCTCAGGGACCGTTGGCATCACGGTGAAGAGGGATTGGCGGCGCCTGGGACCCTGCCGCGTCGAACCAGTTGCCGTGGAAGCCCGGCGGTATCCTGTGCGGCAGCCGGACCGTGGCGACCGGGGGCGCCTCGAAGGAGCGCGCGTCGAGGATGGCGAGGTCGGTGGTCTCGTCGGCGGTGTTGATGACGTAGCCGACGAGCCAGCCCTCGTCCTCGCCCGCGTTGGCCGAGGCCGGCACGAAGACGAACTCGCCGGGGATGTGGCCGTCGCCGAACTCGTGGACCTGGCGGGCGCCGGTGTCGAGGTCGTGCTTGTAGAGCCTGGTGGCGCCGGTGAGCTGCGGGTTGGCGTCGGGCGGGACACAGACCGTGTAGGCGTAGCGGTGGCGCTGGCCGAAGCGGCGCTCGTCGATGCGCGGGAACTCCTGCGGCGTGGGGTCGATCACGCGGCGCTCGACGCGGCGCGTCGACGGGTCCAGCGTCCAGCGCTCCAGATGGCCCAGCGCGTCGAGGCCGTTCGCGCCCGAGGCGAACATCGTGGCGTAGGCGATGACATCGAGGATCACCCGGCCCTCGGCGTCGTCGTAGGCGTTGGCGACGTGGAACACGAAGCACGGGTCGAGGTCGCACCAGACGATGCCGTCGGCCTCGCCGTGCCGCGCCAGCAGTCCCACGCGGGCAGGGTGCGCCGGGTTCCAGCGGAACGGGAACTGCTGGCCGCCGAGAAGGGCGCGCATCGAGAAGGTCACTGGCAGGTCGAGGACGACGACGAAGCGCGCGGTCAACGCGCAGTCATGGATGCAGGGGCCGTGCCTGACGGGGATCGGCAGGTCGCGCACCACGCGGCCGCCCGCGGAGACGACGACGTGGCGGACGGTGTCCCAGATGCTGCCGTCATAGGCGATCGCGTGGTGCTCGCCGGTGAGCGGGTCGCGGTGGGGGTGGCCGGTGAAGGAGCCCTCCAGGGTGCCGCCGAACGGGTTGTAGGCCTGCTCGTCGAGGATCTCTGACAGCTCGACGGGGAAGCTGCCGGCCTCGACCAGGGCGAAGGCGCGGCCGCCGATCTCGACGACGTTGGTGTTGACGGTGTCGTTGCGACCCCTGCGCGGGCCGGGCGCCGCGGGCCGCCCGAGCGCCGCGGCGGCCAAGCGCGAGCCGATCCAGCGGTTGCGGTACCACAAGGCGCGGCCGTCGCGGATCGCGAGGCCGTGCACCATGCCGTCGCCAAGGAACCAGTGGTGGCCCGCTGGGTCGGGACTGACCGGATTGGCCCCCATCTTGAGGTAGCGCCCGTCGAGCCCTGCTGGGATCGAGCCGGTCACGGCGAGATCATGCAGCGTCAACTCGGATCGCATCGGCGCGTGGACGCCGACGAGGAAGGGGTTCTCGGATTTCGGCAGTCGCTTGCGGTTGTAGGCGGCGACGAGCTCGATGCCGCGCTCCATCGCCGCGCGGATCGCTGGCTGGACGGGGTTCGGCATGGATCGGGGTCTCCGGCGGCGGGGGATCAGGGTGGCGTCTCCAGGGTAGCGGGCTGCCCGATCGGCGTCGCGCGTCATCCAGGGCGGTCGGCCGCAAAGGAAGCAGGGCTGGGCTCCGCCCGGACCCGCCCCTGCTTCAAGGCGGGGGCGAGCCGCCCCTGAACCAAGCCCGCTCAAGTCATGGATTCCAAAGGCCTGCCTTTGGCGGAGTTCGAGGCAAAGCCTCAACCTTGCCTGCCTGTGCCTGGCGGTCCCGTGCGTTGGAAGACCGCGTGGTCCCCGAGGTCGGGCGTGGCGGCGCCGGCCAGGAGCGCGCGGTAGTGGCCGGCCAGGGTCTCTGTGCCGGTCGACGGGGTGGCGGCGGCGTCGTAGCGGGCGGTTGCCGGGTCGAGCACCAGCATGGACTCGGTGGCGTAGTAGCGGCCGATGCGGGCCAGCTCCGCCTTGTCGGCAAGGGAGGGGGCGAGGCGGGCGGCGGCGGACAGGCCAGCGATGATGGTGTCGAGCAGGGCCAGGGGGACGTGGCGGATGCGGGGCCTGCGGCCAAGCAGGGCGAACAGGATTTCGGCCTGCTGACGCGGGGTGATCGGCGCGCCGGGTCCGCCGATGGGCAGCACGCGGTTGTGGCGGGCGGGGTCGTGCAGGCAGTCGGCGAGGTAATCGGCAAGGTCCGTGTCGCTGATCGGCTTGCAGGCGGTCAGGGCGCCGTCGCCGAACACCAGGAAGGGCTTGCCGCGGCGCACGCGCTCGACCTGGCCGGAGAGGGACTTGAAGTAGGCGGTCGGGCGGACGATCGAGTGGGTCAGGGGCGAGGCGGTCAGGGCGGCCTCGAAGGCGAGCTTGGCGTGCTGGAAGGCGAGCCTGGGCTTCTGCACGCAGAGCGCGGAGAGCAGCACGAAGCGGGGGATGCCGGCCTGCAGGGCCGCAGCGAGCACGGCGAGGTGGGCGTCGTGGTCGACGGCCCAGGCGTCGCGGGGCGCGCCGGTGCGCGAGGCCATGCAGGAGACCACGGCGTCGAAGCGTTCGCCGCGCAGGCCGTCGCG
>CAXSES010000327.1:0-3831 GCA_964236225.1 uncultured Acetobacteraceae bacterium | reverse complement strand
TTTGGAAACCGATCCTCAAGCAAGCACCGCAACACCCGGGCCGGCGCCCCGCCCGCGCACGCGCCGCCCATCCCCGGTCCCTGCCCGCCCGGGCTCCGCCCTGAAGTCGAAGGTTCCAAGGACCTGTCCTTGGCGGGGTCCAGGGGCAGCGCCCCTGGCCTTGCTTCCTTCCTGGCCGCCGCATGAACACGATCACCCCCCTCGACCCTAGCGCGCGCGCCAACGCCGAGCAGGCAGAGGCGTCCAACCCCGCGGTGTCCGCCTTCGTCTCCGCCAACGCCGGCACCGGCAAGACCAAGCTGCTGATCGACCGCCTGCTGCGCCTGATGCTGTCGCGCGAGGCGGACACGCCCGGCGGTCCCGCGATGCAGGGCGGGGCGGTGCAGGGCGGGGCGGACCCGGCGCGCATCCAGTGCCTGACCTTCACCAAGGCGGCGGCGGCGGAGATGTCGATCCGCCTGCAGCGGCGGCTGGGGCGGTGGGTGACGCTGGACGACGACGCGCTCGACCGCGAGCTGGCGGCGCTGTCCGTGCCGGTCACGCCGCGGACCAGGGCGGCGGCGCGGTCGCTGTTCGCGCGGGTGCTGGACCTGCCGGGCGGCATGAGGATCGGCACGATCCACGCGTTCTGCCAGTCGCTGCTGCGACGCTTCCCGCTGGAGGCAGGGCTGTCGCCGCATTTCCGGGTGGTGGAGGACGCCGACGCCCGCGCCAGCCTGGAGGAGGCGCGAGAGGCGATGCTGCAAGCGCCGGACCCCTCGGCGCTCGACACGCTGGCGGGGCTGGTCAGCGCGTCGGGGTTCGCAGGGCTGGTGGCGGCGCTTCAGGCGCGGCGCGACCGGCTGGAGGGCGCGCTGGCGCTGCCGGCCCCTGCGCTGCTGGCGGCGCTGCGCCGGGCGCTGGGCGTGACGCAGCCCGACGACGCGGCGATCGTGCTGGCGGGGGCGGCCGCGGTCGGCGATGGGCAGGCGTTGCGCGAGGCGCTGCGGATGCTGAGGGCGGAGGGCTCGGCCAAGGTGGCGGAGCGGGCGGAGCGTATGCTGGGCTGGATGGCGCTGCCGGCGGAGCTGCGGGCGGAGCACTGGGGCGAGTGGCTGGTCGAGCTGGTCAACGACGGCAGGCCGCGCGGCGGGCAGGCGCTGGTCAATCCCAAGCTCTCGAAATCAGAGCCCTGGCTGCTGGACGCGATGCTGGCGGAGGCGGAACGGGCGCTCGCGGTCGAGGATTCGCGCCGCGCGCTGCGCCTGGCCGAGGCGACGGCGGCGCTGCTCGCCCTGGCCGGGCCGGTGCTGCGCGACTACGCAGGGCGCAAGGAGGCCGGCGCGAAGCTCGACTACGACGACCTGATCGGGCGCACCTCGCGGCTGCTGATCGACCCGGGCGCCGCCTGGGTGCTGTACAAGCTGGACGGCGGCCTGGACCACCTGCTGCTCGACGAGGTGCAGGACACCTCGCCCGCGCAGTGGCAGATCGCCGGCGCGCTCACCTCGGACTTCTTCACCGGCGAGGGCGCCGAGCGCGACGCCGCCCGTGCCGCAACCAGAGCCGCACCCTGGGCCGCACCTGGAGCCGCATCCGGGGCCGCGCCGCCCGGACGGGACGCAAGCCGCCGCGACGGCGAGCGCCCGCCCGGCGTCGCGGCGGAGGCCGCCCCCGCCGCGCGCACAGTGTTCGCCGTGGGCGACAGCAAGCAGTCGATCTACTCGTTCCAGGGCGCCGACCCGGAGGAGTTCGACCGCTGGCGCTCCGTCTTCCGCGACCGGGTCCGCTCCGGCGGGCAGGACTGGCGCGACACCACGCTCGACGTGTCGTTCCGCTCCACGGCGCCGGTGCTGGCGCTGGTGGACGCCGTGTTCGCCGACTCCGGCGTCACGCCCGGCGTCACCTCGACCCGCGAGCAGCCGCACGTCGCGCACCGCCTCGGCGAGGCGGGCCGAGTCGAGCTGTGGCCGCTCGCCCCCGTGCCGGAGGACGCGGTTGCAGAACCCTGGGCCGCGCCGTCGCGCAATGCCGGGCTGGTCTCCGCGCCGCAGCTCCTCGCCAACGCGCTGGCCGCCTGGATCGCCGGCCAGCTCGCCACGGCGCGGCTGGAGAGCAGGGGCCGCCGACTGGTCGCGGGCGACGTGCTGGTGCTGGTGCGTCGCCGCAACGACTTCGCCCGCGCGCTGGTGCGTGCGCTCAAGACGCGCGGCGTGGCGGTCGCCGGCCTCGACCGCCTGGTGCTGACCGACCAGCCGGCGGTGCAGGACCTGATGGCGCTGGGCGACTCGCTGCTGCTGCCGGAGGACGACCTGACCCTGGCCTGCGTGCTCACCTCCCCGCTCGGCGGCGTATCGGACGACAGCCTGATGCGCCTGGCCGCGGAGCGGCGCGGCTCGCTGTGGCGCACCCTGCGCGAGCGCGCCGCGGAGCAGCCGGACTGGGCGGCGGCGTGGGCGTTCCTCTCGGCGCTGGCCGCGCGCGCGGACTTCGCCGGCCCGCACGCCCTGCTGGCCGAGGCGCTGGGCCCGCTCGGCGGACGCGCGCGGCTGTTCGCCCGCCTCGGCCCGGAGGCCGCCGAGCCGGTGGACGAGCTGCTGGGCGCGGCGCTGGCGTACGGCCGCGCGCACCCGCCCTCCCTGCAGGGGTTCCTGCACTGGCTGCGACAGTCCGGCGCCGAGGTGAAGCGCCAGGCCGAGGAGGCCGGCGACGCCGTGCGCATCATGACCGTGCACGGCGCCAAGGGGTTGCAGGCGCCGCTGGTGGTGCTGCCCGACACCACCTCCATGCCGCCCGACGACGGCGCGCTGGCCTGGACGCGCGACCCGGAGGGCGGCGTCGCCCTGCCGCTCTGGGCGCCGCGCCGCGAGTTCCACTGCGCCGCTCTGCAGAAGGTCCGCGACGACGGCGCCGCGGCCCGCACGGCGGAGTACAACCGCCTGCTCTACGTCGCGCTGACCCGGGCCGAGGACCGGCTCGTGGTCTGCGGCTGGCAGGGCAAGCTCGGCGTGGACGCGGCGTGCTGGTACCGCCTGGTCGAGCAGGGGATGCGGTCGCTGGACCCCGCCGCGACGCCGTTCCGGGCCTGGGAGGGCGAGGCGCTGGGGCACGACGCGCCGCAGCGCGCCGTCGTGCCCGCGCCACGCGGCCCCGCGGCCGCGGGCGACATCGTGCCGCCGGCCTGGCTGGGGCAGGCGCCGGACTGGAGGCCGCGCGACCCGCCGCCGGAGCCGTCGCTGCCGCGCCCGCTGGCGCCCAGCCGGCCAGAGGGCGTGGCGTTCGGGCCGGTGCCGCGCTCCGCCTCGCCGCTGCGGCTCACGGCGTCGCTGGGCGGGGACCGCTTCCGCCGCGGCGCGCTGATGCACGCGCTGCTCCAGCACCTGCCCTCGCTGCCGCCCGCCGAGCGCGAGGCCACGGCCCTGCGCCATGTGTCGGGCGCCGCGCGGGACTTCGCCCCGGACGAGGCCGCGTCCCTGGTGCGCGAGGCCCTCGCCGTGCTGGACACGCCGGCGCTGGCCGCGCTGTTCGGGCCCGGCAGCGTCGCGGAGCAGCCGCTCACCGCGCTCGTCGGCAGCCTCGTGGTCAGCGGGCGGGTGGACAGGATGGCGGTGCTGGAGGACAGGGTGCTGGTCGCGGACTTCAAGACCAGCCACGACGCGCCGCCCGACGCGGAGGCCACGCCGGTGCTCTACCTGCGGCAAATGGCGGCCTACCGCGCGGTGCTGCGCCTGATCTGGGAGGAGCGGCCGGTGGTGTGCGCGCTGGTCTGGACCAGGGGGCCGACGGTCACGGTGCTGCCGGACTGGCTGCTGGACGCGCACGCGCCGGCGGGGTGAGCCGGGACACGGCAGG
>CAXSES010000326.1:0-3833 GCA_964236225.1 uncultured Acetobacteraceae bacterium | reverse complement strand
ACTTAAGTATTGGATTCCAAAGGCGAGCCTTTGGCGGGGTCCCCGCTTCCAGACATGGGGGCAGAGCCCCTGGCCTTCCTTGCCTGCTCAGGACCGGAGGCCGCCGGGCGTCAGGCCTTTGGCGCGGCCTCGCCCGCGTCCCGCGACTCCGCGATCAGCGCCGCCACCTGCTTGCCGAGCACGTTCAGCCGGAACGGCTTGCGCAGCACCGCCATCCCCGGCTCCAGCCGCCCCTCCTGCCCCCCGCCCTCGTATCCCGTGACGAACAGCACCGGCAGCCCGGGCCGCGTCGTGCGCGCCGCCTCGGCGAGCTGGCGCCCGTTCGCCCCGTTCGGCAGCCCGACATCGGTCACCAGCAGCGCCGGCCGCGCGCCCTGCGCCAGCGCGGCCAGGGCCGCCGCGGCGTCGTCGGCCTCCAGCACGTCGTAGCCCTGGTCGCGCAGCGACTCCGCGGTCATCTCGCGCAGCAGCGGCTCGTCCTCGACCAGGAGGATCAGCCGCCTGGCCCCCGGCCCGTCGGGCGCCGGCGCCTCCGCCTTGCCCGTGGCCGCGTGACGCGGCAAGCAGAGGCGCACCACGGTGCCCTCGCCCTCCGCGCTGCGCAGCTCCAGAACCCCGCAGGACTGGCGCACGAAGCCGTACACCTGGCTCAGGCCGAGCCCGGTGCCCTCGCCGAACGGCTTGGTGGTGAAGAACGGCTCGAACGCGCGCGCCTGCACGGAGGCGGACATGCCCGAGCCTGTGTCGGAGACCGCGATCTCCACGAACTCGCCGGGCGAGGCGCCCTCCTGCCCGGCGACCTCCGCCTGCCCGAGCGTCACCTGGCGCGTGGCGATCGTCACGTCGCCGCCGCCCGGCATCGCGTCGCGCGCGTTGAGGCACAGGCTGAGCAGCACGCCCTCGAGCTGGCTGGCGTCGCACAGCACCGGCCACGCGCCGCCGTCCATGCGCAGCACGATGCGCACCTGCGGCCCCACCGTGCGGCCGAGCAGCTCGCGCAGCCCCTCGGCCAGGGCGTCCACGTTCACCGGCTCCGGGTCGAGCGGCTGGCGGCGCGCGAAGGACAGCAGCCGGTGGGTGAGCGCGGCGGCGCGCTCCACCGATTGCTGCGCCTGGGCCACGAAGGGGGCGGCGTCCTCCGGCCGGCCCTGCGCGATGCGGCGCTGCATCAGCTCCAGCCCGCCGCCGATGCCCTGCAGCATGTTGTTGAAGTCGTGCGCGATGCCGCCGGTGAGCTGGCCGATCGCCTCCATCTTCTGGCGCTGGCGCAGGAGCGCCCCGGTGCGCTCGCGCTCCGCCGCCTCGGTGCGCAGCCGGGCGAGGGCCGCCTCCAGCGCCGCAGTGCGCTCGCGGACCTGGCGCTCCAGCGCCGCGAGCTGCAGCGCCTCGCCCTCGCGCAGCGCCGCCTCGCTCGCCTTGGTCGCGGAGATGTCGATCACGACGCCGGCGTAGCGCGCCGGCTCGCCCGGCTGCCTGCGCCCGCAGGCCAGCACCCAGCGCGTGCCGCCGGTCCCCGCGACCCTGTATTCCTTGGTGTAGCCGCGCGAGGCCATCGTCGCCGGCACGCTCGCCGCCACCGCGCCGCGATCCGCGGGGTGGATGTGGCGGAACACCTCAGCCACCGCGATCCCCTCGCCCGACGCCCGGGCGCCCAGGCCGTGCAGCGCCGCGAAGGTGGCGTCGCCGCGCACCCGCAGGGTTGCCGCGTCTATGTCGAAGAACCCGACCGCGCCCGCGCCCAGCCGTGCCGCGCCCGATCCTGCCACGATCACCTCGCCTGGGGCCGCCGGGGCGGGGCCGGGCGCGCTTTCCGCCTCGATCGGCAGCAGCGTGATCCGCGCCTGCGACTTCCCGCCCTCCGCCTGATGGGGAGGCGGCTCAGGGAGCACGACGCGCCCCGTCGGGCCCGGACCCGCCTGCACTGCGCGGGTCCGGGGCGGCGGGGAGCTTGGTGCGCGCGTTCGCCATGGGGCAGGGATACCAGCCAGGCGCCCGGCGGCACAATGCGACGAGCGGGATCGTGACCGGCCGTCGCGCAGGGAGGAGGCGACGCGGCGGCAGGCAAGGCCGGGCTCCGCCCGGACCCGCCAAAGGTCGCCTCTGGAATCCCTTGCCTAAGTTGCGCCGGGTCCAGGGGGGGCCTCCCCCCTGGCGGGTCTGGGCAGAGCCCAGCCTTGCCTGCCTGAACGCCTGTCGCACTCGATCTCTGGTACAAGGGCCTCCAGCGGAGCCCGGCCTCGCCAGCCGCCGCTAGACCCAGCCGCGTGCGCGGAACGCCTCCAGATCCAGGCCGGGCGGCGCATACCAGCCGCCGTCGCGGTAGCGCGCGCCGAGCCGCATCGCCGCCTCCTTGTTGCCGAACGGGATGCGCAGCGCGGTGCCGTCCGCCGCGTCCTCCCGCCCCGCCGGCCCGGGGCGGGCGGCCCCCGTGGCCCTGCGCGGCGCGGCTCCAGGGCGGCGCGGGCCGTCGGCGGGCGCGGGCTTGGCGGCCCGGGTCCTGCTCCGCTTGCCCGCGGCGGGAGCGCCGCGGGCGGCCTTCGCGGCGCCGGCCGGGCCGCGGCGGGGCGGGCCCGGCGCCGCGCCGCGCGCGCCGGTCGCGGCCGCGGGCGGCAGCGTGGGCGCGGTGCCGTCGGCCGCGCCTTGCACCAGGCGGGCGATGATGCGCGTGGCCTGGTCGCACACCGCGTCCACCGCGCCGGCCATCTCCTGGCGCCCGACCAGCACGTCGTCGAGCAGGCGCTCCATCTGCGCGGTCACGCCGGGGTCGACCAGCGCCGGGTCGGCGCGCTCCAGCACGCCGTGCAGGGCGAGGCCGCGCTCGGTGGGCAGGACCGCGCGGCCGTCTGCGGCGAGGAAGTCCTGCGCCTTGAGGCCGCGGATCACCTCGGCGCGGGTGGCGGGCGTGCCGATGCCCTTGGCCTCGCGCAGCCGCTCGCGCAGCGCGGGGTCGGCCACGAAGCGCCAGGCGTTCTGCATCGCGTCGATCAGGGTGCCCTCGTTGTAGCGCGGCGGCGGACGGGTCTCCTTATCCTCGACCGTGGCGTCCTGGAGGCGGACCGGCTCGCCGTCGCGCAGGGCGGGCAGGGTCTGGGCGTCCTCGCCGCGCTCCTCGGCGGGCAGCCAGTCGGGAAAGGCGGCGCGCCAGCCGGCCTCGATCGGCTGGCGGCCGCTGGCGCGGAACGGGTGGCCGGCGACGTCCAGCTCGGCCAGGGTCTGGCGGTAGCGGAAGTCGGGCATCAGCGCCGCGAGGTAGGAGCGCGCCACCACGTCGAACAGCCGGCGCTCGTCGGCGTCCAGGCGCGGCCAGATCTCCGCGAGGGCGTCGGCGGTGTTGGCGTTGGGGATCACGGCGTGGTGGCTGGCGCCGGCCAGGCCGCGGTCGCTGAACACGCCGCCCGTGCCTGCCCGGATCACCGGCGGGTCGGGCACGTCGATCGCGGCGAACGCGCGGCCGCGGCGCAGGGCGGCGGCCAGGCCGGGGGCGTCGGGGATCAGGCTTTCCGGCAGGCAGCGCACCTCGGCGCGCGGGTAGGTGATGATCTTCTTCCCCGCGCCGTCGTAGAGCGCCTGCGCCACGTCGAGGGTGCGGGTCGCGGTCCAGCCGAAGCGGGTGGCGCACAGCTTCTGCAGCGAGGGCAGGTCGTGCAGCCGCGGCGGGGCCTGGCGGCGGTCCTCCACCGTGACGGCGAGCGGGCCGCGGAAGCCTTCCGCCAGGGCGGCGATGGCCTCGGCATCGGCGCGCTTGAGCAGGCGCTGCTTCGGGGCGTGGCGCATGCGGAACTGGCCGGGGGCGAGGTCGGGCGGCGTCGCGGCGCCGGCCTGCGCGCCGGGGG
>CAXSES010000325.1:0-3836 GCA_964236225.1 uncultured Acetobacteraceae bacterium | reverse complement strand
CCAGGCCGAGCCCGGCCTTGTCTTCCCGGATCAACGACCAGCGGCAGCGTCAGTCCCGTCCGCGCCCCACCAGCCACTTCGCGTCGAACCAGGTGTCGGCGGGTCCGTCATACGGCAGCCGGGTGATGTCCCAGTGCACGATCATTGGCGCGTACACGTCCCACACCGCCGGCCCGCCGCCCACGAACACGACCCGGTCCGCGAAGCGCCCCAGCACCTTCTCCGGCTGGTCTGCGGCGTGGATGACCTGGATGGTGCGATGCGCGAACTCCTCCTTGGGAATCGAGGCGATCGTCTTCGGCCCGGCGATCAGAACGTGGCCCAGCGTCATGGCCCAGAAACGACGCACGTCCTCGCGAAAGGCCGGGCGCGGGTCGCCCTCCCAGGGCAGGTGGCCGCCGAGGCCGAGCTGCCCTCTCTCCCCGATCGCGCACATCGACCGCACATCCGCCATGCCTCGCCCCCCAGACCGGCGAGGAGTGAAGCAGAGGCGCCGTCACGGGGAAAGCCGCGTTGCCAACGTGCGGCGGGACGATCCGAGTGGCGTCCGGCACGGCACAAGGCAGCAGGCAAGGGCGGGCTCTGCCCGGACCCGCCAAAGGGCCAGGCCCTTCGGGAACCCTCCCAGAATCCAGGTTTCGAAGCGAGCCTATGGCGGAATGCCCGGCCTTTCCCGCTCTCCCGTACTTCGCCCGCCACCCGAAAGGAGCGCTACAGTTCGCCGGTCAGGAACTGCGCCTGTCCCATCCCGAAGCTCCAGTCGTCGTCGCCGTTGCTGACGATCGACACCACGACGTCGCTCGGCCGGATGCCGCAGCTCCGCTCAAGCTCCTCGCACAGCAGCTTGTAGAAGTTCACCTTGGCGTCCTGCCCGCGGGACCGGCTGGTGACGCTGAGCAGCACGACCTTGTCGGTGCGCGGGATGCCCAGGCCAGTGTCCTCCACGATCATGTGCGCGGCGGAGTGCTGGTGGACGATCTGGTAGCGATCGTGCTGCGGCACCTTGAAGGCGGCGACCAGGGCGCGGTGCGCGGCGTCAAGCAGCGTCCTCAGCTCGGACTCCGTGCGTCCCTCGATCAGATCAAAGCGCAGCAGAGGCATGGCGTGATCCTTCCGGGACGAAGACGCAGCGTAGGAAGCAGGCTTGCGCTGCGCCACCAGCCGGGTCGGGCGACCCGGCGGACCGGACAGGTGGACCGCGCACCGCTCCGGGTCCGGGTCGCAGCCCGCATCAGCGCGCCATCAAGGTCGCTCCATCAGGCGGCGAAGCTCGGCGGCGACGCCCGGTGCCGCAGCGAGGATCTCGTCGCCCATGACCGGCCCGCCGCCCGCCAGGAAATCGCTGACCACCGCGCCAGCCTCGGACAGGATTGCGAGCCCGGCGGCCACGTCCCACAGCCGGATGTGCAGCTCGCAGTAGCCGTCGAGCCGCCCGCACGCCACGTCGGCCAGCGCCATCGCCCCCGATCCCGCGGCACGCAGCATGGCACCGGCCGCCATCACCCTCCGGTTCAGCGCGTGGAACGCTTCCGTGTCGCTGCGCGGCGACCAGCCGATCTCCACCATGGCACGGCCCATCTCCGTGGTGTTCGACACCCTGATCGGGCGGCCGTTCAGCGTGGCGCCGCCGCCCTCGCGCGCCGCGTAGGTCTCGCCCAGCGCCGGGGCGACCAGCACCCCCGACAGCGCGCGCCCCTCGCCCAGCAGGCCCAGAGAGACGCACCAGCGCGGCCGGCCGCGGGCGAAGTTGCTGGTGCCGTCGATCGGGTCCGCCACCCAGCGCAGCGCCCCCGAGCCTGCGTCGCCCCCCTCTTCCTCGCCGAGGAACCCGTCCTGCGGGAACGCCGCGCGCAGGCGTTCGCGGATCAGGCGCTCGACCGCACCGTCCGCCTCCGTCAGCCAGTCCTGCGCGCCCTTCTCCCTAGCCTGCGGCGCGCCCGGAGGCGGCTGCAGCCGCAGCGCGAGCGCCGCCGCCTCGGCGCAGATCGCCAGGGCGGCATCCAGGCGGCGTTGAAGGGCATCAGGCATGGATCAAGCTCCTGCGATCCGCCACAGGATGCCCCGACACGAGGGCGGGCGCGAGAGGCTGACTCTTGCCTCGCCGGCGCACGTCATGCTTGGTGCACGCCATGGTCCTGCTCACGGGAGCCGCGCGTGTCGCCGGCGTCATCGGCTGGCCGGTGGCGCAGTCCCGTTCGCCCAGGCTGCACAACCACTGGCTGCGACGTCACGGCATCGACGGCGCCTACGTGCCGCTGCCGGTCGCGCCGGGGGCGCTTGCCGCCGCGGTGGCCGGCCTGCGCGCGGCCGGGTTCCGCGGCGTCAACGTCACTCTGCCGCACAAGGAGGCGGCATTCACGGTATGCGACCGGCTCGACGCCTCCGCGTCGCGCGCCGGCGCCGTGAACACCTTGGTGTTCGGTCCGGACGGGATCACGGGCTCGAACACCGATGGCTCCGGCTTTCTCGCCAACCTGCGCGCGCACGGCGTGGAGCCAGGGGGTCCGGCGCTGCTGCTGGGCGCGGGCGGCGCCGCGCGAGCGGTGGCGGCGGCGCTGCTCGACTCGGGCGCGGCCGTCAGCGTGGCCAACCGCTCGCGCGAGAGGGCGGAGCGTCTGGCCGGGGCTCTGCCCGGTCTGCGGGTGCTGGACTGGGCGGCGCGGGAGGCGGCGCTCGCGGACCAGGCGCTGCTGGTGAACACGACCTCGCTGGGCATGACCGGACACGGGTCGCTGGCGCTCGACCTCGCGCGGGCCGGGCCGGAGCTTGCGGTCGCAGACATCGTCTATGCCCCGCTGGAAACCGAGTTGCTGGCGCGCGCCAGGGCGCACGGGCTGCGCGCGGTCGAGGGGCTCGGCATGCTGCTGCACCAGGCGCGGCCAGGATTCGCGGCCTGGTTCGGCGTCGAGCCCGAGGTGGATGCGGAGACCTGGGCGCTGCTGGCGGCGGACCTGCTGCCCGCGCCCGACATGGGATGAACCCGCGCCGCAGGAGCGGATGCCGCGGCCTGGTGCCATGATCGTGGTCGGGCTTACCGGCGGCATGGGCATGGGCAAGTCCACGGCGGCGGCGGTGTTCCGGCGCGCCGGCATCACCGTGTTCGACGCGGACGCGGCCGTGCATGCCCTGCAGCGGCGCGGCGGGGCCGCCGTGGCAAAGATCGCGGCCCTGTTCCCCGGCACAATGCGGGACGGGGCAGTGGATCGCGACCGGCTGCGTGCCAGGGTGGTGGGAGATGCCTCGGCCTTGCTGCGCCTGGAGTCGGTCCTGCACCCTCTGGTGCGGCGCGAGGAGCAGCGATTCCTGGCGCGCGCCAGGCGGGCGCGGCGGGGCGTGGTGGTGCTCGACGTGCCGCTGCTGCTGGAGGTCGGGGGGCAGGCGCGCGTGGATCTGGTGGTGGTGGTGTCGGCGCCCGCTTCGGTGCAGCGCGTGCGGGTGCGGCAGCGACGGCAGATGGACGAGGCGCAGATCGACGCGGTACTGGCGCGGCAGATGCCGGATGCCGCCAAGCGCAGGCTGGCCGACGTGGTGGTGCACACCGGGCTGTCGCGGGCCCACGCCGTGCGCACCCTGCGACGGCTGATGACCAGGCTGCGCGAGGTGCCGGCACGCGTCCCGGACACTGCTGCGCCAGCACGCGAAGGCGGGCTGCCCAGACCCGCCAAGGGCCATGGGCCTGCGGGAATCCCACCCTCAAGTCGCACCCCAACAACCGGCCTGCTCGGTCCTGAAATCGTGCTCCTCTTGGGAAAACACGCCTCCAGACCCCGGCAGATCGTCGCTGGAGCACGGTCTAAATAAGTGGAGTCTCAAGACGAGCCTTGAGCGGAGTCCGG
>CAXSES010000324.1:0-3839 GCA_964236225.1 uncultured Acetobacteraceae bacterium | reverse complement strand
CAACCTGATCGGCACGGTGTGGGGCCGCGGCTACATCCTAATCGATCCGGCAAGGTATACAGGAACGTCAAGTGAAGAGGTCGCCGACGCGGGCAATGAGCCCCTGACCTCTCCCGGACGGGCATTGTCTGTTCTCTTGGGGCGAACAAAATTCGATAGTCGGGATTTCGATAACGATTATAACTATACAAAGGCCAACAAAAAATTGTTAGCTTGAGGGCTAGGACTATCTTCAGTCAAATTCTAAGGCGCAGCTTTCTTTAACGAGTGACTATTTGGCGTGCGCCACGGTGACGCGCTGCTTGCCGTAGAACAGCAGGATGCCCTGCATGTACCAGGGCGGCGTGGGGGCCAGGGCGAAGGTTCCCTCGGGCCAGTCGGTCTCGCCGACCACGAAGCCCTGCGGCGGGCCGTGGAACACCATGTCCGGCCCTGGCGTGTCGGCGCTCGCCCAGGTCAGGTTGCGCGCCGCCAGCAGGGCGGGCAGGTGGCGGTAGTCCGCCCACAGCGACGGCAGGCGGCGCATCAGCGGGCCGCGATGCGAGAGCGCCAGCGCCAGCGCCAGCAGCAGCCAGGCTGACCCCGCGGCGACGTCGCGCCTCGGGTCACGCAGGCGGGCGGCACGGTGGCGCTCGGGCTGGCCGGCGGGGCGCACGCGCGCGGCGAGGGCTGCGAGCAGCAGCAGGACAAGCACGTCAAGGCACTGGCGGAAGCTGTCGTGGCGCTGGCAGCAGACCAGGCCGAACTGCCACAGCGCGGCGGCGATCGAGAGAAACGAGGCTGCGAGCAGGGCGACGACCAACGCCCAGAGATGCGCGCGCGGGGTGGGCGAGCCGGCGAGGCCCGCGCGGCACAGGGCGCGGAAGGCGAGGAACAGCGCGAGCCTGGTGGCGGCGCCGAGCGCGAGACCCGGCCAACCATCGGGGTAGGCGTCGAGCGCGAGGGTCTCGTGGGCGAACTGCGCGCCGGCGGCGCGGAGGCTGGGCCAGAGCGCGTGGATGGTGGCGGTCTCCGGCCCGAGCGCCACGCCCGAAGCGGCCCGGCCGTGCAGGATGAGCGCCAGCACCAGCAGCGCCATGGCGAGCGGGACGAGGAGCGGCGCGGCCCGGAGCGGATGGCGGCGGAGCTGCGCCGCGGCCAGAAGCGGGGCGGCGGCGCCGACCGCCATGGCGCCGACCTCCGCGCTGCCGGCGGCGACCGCCATCGCGGCGGCCGTGAGCAGGGCGCCGCCCCGCGACAGGTGCCGGCCGCGCAGCACCAGCATGACCAGCAGGGCCAGGCCAGCGAGCGCGCCCATGTAGGCGGCGGCGCCCATCGGCCAGTAGAACATCTCGCCGACCTGGTGGCCGAGCAGGAAGAAGGCCAGCGTCGCCAGCACGATCAGGCCGCGCGCCCGGCGTGGCTGGCCGGCCTCGCGGGCGATGCCGCGTTGCCGGGACGCCAGGGCGGGATCGCCGGCGGGACCTGGAAGCAGCGCGGCGGCGCAGGCGGCGAGCGTGGCCCAGAGCAGCGCCAGCACAGGCGCGACCAGCGGCCGGTGCAGGGCGTCCACGGCCCTGGCATAGAGGAACACCAGAAGCTCGGAGACCGGGCGCGGGCTCCAGGTGAGCACGCGGTTCGTGAGGAAGCCGACACCCTTGCTGCGGAATAGAGCAAAGTTGAACCACTCGTCGCCCTGCCACTGGCCGGCGACGATCAGGCCGGCATGGGCGAGCAGCAGCAGCGCCAGCAGGGCGGCGGCGAGAGTGGGGAGGAAGGAGGCAAGGCCAGGAACTCTGCCCCCCATGCCTGAAGGCGGGGGCCCCGCCAAAAGCTGGGCCTCTGGAGCGCCTTCCTGAAGAGAAGGGTTTCCAAAGGGCTCCGCCCTTTGGCGGGTCTGGGCGGAGCTGCCCAAAGGTTCCAATGGCCCTCTTGGGCCATTGGAATGGGCAGCGGAGGGAGAGCTCAGCCTTGCCTGCTTCACGAGGCCGCCTCCATGGCCTCCTCCGCCGCGAGCCAGGCGGTCTCCGCGGCGTCGGACTCGCGTGCGATCGCGGCGAGCCGCGTATTCGCCGCAGTGATCTCGGGCGCGCGGCCGGGCGCGTAGATCGCGGGGTCGGCGAGGCGCGCCTCGATCGCGGCGCGCTCGGCGGCGAGCCTGGCGACGCGAGCCTCGGCATCCTTTGCCTGGCGGCGCAGGGGGGCGAGCTGGGCGCGGCTTTCCGCCCGCTCGCGACGGTCGTCGCGGCGCGTGGGGGCGGCGTCGGCGCGGGCGGGGCGGCCGCGCTCGGCGAGGAGCGCGCGGTACTCGTCCATGTCGCCCTCGTAGGCGCGCACCGTGCCGTCGGCGACCAGCCAAAGGCGGTCGGCGACCAGCTCGACGAGGTGCGGGTCGTGGGTGATGAGCAGCACGGCGCCGCTGAACTCGGACAGCGCGCGCACCAGGGCGTCGCGGGCGTCGATGTCGAGATGGTTGGTCGGCTCGTCGAGGATCAGGAGCTGCGGCGCGTCGCGGGTGGCCAGCGCGAGGAGCAGGCGGGCGCGCTCGCCGCCGGACAGCTCGCCGGTGGGGGTGTCGGCGCGCTCGGAGTCCAGGCCGAAGCGGGCGAGCTGGGATCGCACCACCGGCGGCGTGGCGCGGGGCAGGGCGCGGGCCATGTGCGCGACGCTGGTCTGCGCGGCGTCGAGTTCCGCCTCCTGGTGCTGGGCGAAGTAGCCGACGCGCAGCTTGCCCGAGCGGCGGACCTCGCCGGTCAGCGGCTCCAGCCGGCCGGCGAGCAGCTTCGCGAACGTGGACTTGCCGTTGCCGTTGGCGCCGAGCAGCGCGATGCGGTCGTCCATGTCGATCGACAGGTGCAGGCCGCGCAGGATCGGCGTGGCGCCGTAGCCGACGCTGGCGTGGTCGATGGCGATGATCGGCGGCGCGAGGCGGGCGGGCTCGGGGAAGGAGAAGCGGGTGGGCGCGTCCTCCACCACGGTCTCCAGCGCGGGCAGGCGTTCCAGCGCGCGCAGGCGGGACTGCGCCTGGCGGGCCTTGGTGGCCTGGGCGCGGAAGCGGTCCACGAAGGCCTGCATGTGGGCGCGCTGGGCGGCGATGCGCTCCGCGGCGCGGGCGTGCTGCATGGCATGCTCGGTGCGGATGCGCACGAACTCGTCGTAGCCGCCGGGGGTGAGGCTGATGCGCCGCTGGTCGAGGTGGGCAATGGACTGCACGGAGCGGTCGAGCAGGCCGCGGTCGTGGCTCACCACCAGGGCGGCGCCGGGGAAGCGGGCGAGCCAGCCCTCCAGCCAGAGCGTGGCCTCCAGGTCGAGGTGGTTGGTCGGCTCGTCGAGCAGCAGCAGGTCGGGGGCGCCGAATAGGGCGGCGGCCAGCGCCACGCGCATCCGCCAACCGCCGGAGAACGAGGAGACGGAGCGGGCCTGCGCGGCCTCGTCGAAGCCGAGGCCGGCGAGGATCGCGCTCGCGCGCGCGGTGGCGGAGTCGGCGCCGATGGCGCGCAGGCGCTCGTGGGTCTCGGCGAGGCGCTGCGGGTCCTCGCCGGTCGTGGCGAGGCGCTCGGCGTCGGCGAGCAGGGCGGTGCGCTCGGGGTCGCCCTCCAGCACCGTCTCGACCAGGGTGGCGTCGCCGGAGGGGGCCTCCTGCCTGACGCGGCCCATGCGGGCGCGGGCGGCGAGGCGGATGTCGCCGCCATCCACCGCGAGGTCGCCGGCGATGGCCTTGAGCAGCGTGGACTTGCCGGCGCCGTTGCGCCCGACCAGGCCGATGCGGCGGCCGGCCTCCACGGTGAGGTCGGCGCCCTCCAGCAGGGTGCGGCCGGCGATGCGAAGGGTCACGGAACGAATGGCCAGGAGGCTCATGC
>CAXSES010000323.1:0-3843 GCA_964236225.1 uncultured Acetobacteraceae bacterium | reverse complement strand
TTGAGGCTCCGCCTCAAACTCCGCCAGGGGGAGCCCCCCTGGACCGGCTTCCCTTGAGTGGCGCCGGGTCCAGGGGCGGCTCGCCCCTGGCGGGGTCCAGGGGCAGAGCCCCTGGCCTTGCTTGCTGCCTTGCCGCGCAGCCCAGCCTTGCGCCCGGCGATACGGCATTGTTCCGTTGGTGGTTCGCTGTATATCACTCTGCGCCAGCGGAGAACTCCCATGACGCCAGACATTCCACGCCCGGCCTGCGACAACGTCCTGGCAGCGCTGCGTCCCGAAGACGATCTGGTGGCGCGCATGGCGGCGCTGCTGCGCTCTGCGGCTGGCCGCGTCGTGCTGACCACCAGCTTCGGGCTTGAGGACCAGGTGCTGACGCATGCGGCGGCGGCGGCGATGGCGCTGCCGGAGTTCGCGGCGACCGGCCGCAGGATCGAGCTGGCGACGCTCGACACTGGGCGGCTGTTCGCCGAGACGCTGGACGTGTGGGCGGCGACAGAGCGGCGCTACGGCCTGCGGGTCGCGTCGCTGTCGCCGGACGCCGCCACGGTGGAGTCGCTGGTGGCGGCGCAGGGCGTGGAAGGGTTCCGCGACTCGGTCGACGCGCGCCGCGCGTGCTGCGGGGTGCGCAAGGTGGCGCCGCTGCGCCGCGCGCTGGCGGGGGCGTCGCTGTGGATCACCGGGCTGCGCGCGGACCAGTCGGAAGCGCGCGAGGCCACGCCGTTCGCCACCTGGGACGAGCAGCTTGGCATGGTGAAGGCGGCCCCGCTGGCGGACTGGTCGCGCGACGACGTGGCGCGCCACGCCGCGGACAACCGGGTGCCGCTGAACGTGCTGCACGCGCGGGGCTTCCTGTCGATCGGCTGCGCGCCGTGCACGCGCGCGGTGGCGCCGGGCGAGCCGGAGCGGGCGGGGCGCTGGTGGTGGGAGGACGAAGGGCGCAAGGAGTGCGGCCTGCACCGGCGCCCGGCCCAGGCCGCTTCGGCGCCCCTGCCGAGGACGCTCGTGCCGCCGACCGCCGCTGCGCAGGAATCCGTTCTGGAGGCGACGTCATGGGTGTGACCGGGGGCGTGATTGGCGGCGCGACCGGGAGCGTGATCGAGCGGGCGCCGGCGTCGGGCAGGGACCCTGGCAGGAGGATGGACACGCTCACCTCGGCCGGGATCGCCGGGGACGCGGCGGAGGGCGGCGCCTGGTCGGGCGCCGACGCGCCAGGCCTGGGCATGATGGACCCCCTGCGCACGGTGGACCCTCCGCGCACGATGGACTCCCTGGGCACGATGGACCCCCCGCGCACGATGGGCCACCTGCGGGCGCTGGAGGCGGAGAGCATCCACATCCTGCGCGAGGGCCTGGCGGAGAGCACAAACCCGGTGCTGCTCTACTCGATCGGCAAGGACTCGTCCGTCCTGCTGCACCTGGCGATCAAGGCGTTCGCGCCGGGCAAGCTGCCGTTCCCTCTGCTGCACGTCGACACCACCTGGAAGTTCCGCGAGATGATCGCGTTCCGCGACGAGCGGGTGCGCGCGTTGGGGCTCGACCTGGTGACGCACACCAACCCGGAAGGGCTTGCGCGCGGCATCGGGCCGATCACGCACGGCACCGACGTCCACACCGACGTGATGAAGACCCAGGCGCTGCGCCAGGCGCTCGACGCGCACGGCTACGACCTCGCGTTCGGCGGGGCGCGGCGCGACGAGGAGAAGTCGCGCGCCAAGGAGCGGGTGTTCTCGCTGCGCACCGCCGGCCACCAGTGGGACCCGCGCCGCCAGCGCCCAGAGCCCTGGCGCCTCTACAACGGTCGCAAGCGTGCCGGCGAGACCATGCGGGTGTTCCCGCTGTCGAACTGGACCGAGCTGGACGTGTGGCTCTACATCCATGCCGAGCGCATCCCGGTCGTGCCGCTGTATTTCGCGGCCCCGCGCCCGGTGATCGAGCGCGACGGCGCGCTGCTGATGGTCGACGACGAGCGGCTGGCGCCACGCGACGGCGAGACGGTGCGCACCCGCTCGGTGCGGTTCCGCACTCTGGGCTGCTACCCGCTGACGGGGGCGGTGGAAAGCCGCGCGTCGACGCTGGCCGAGGTGATCGGCGAGACGGTGAACACGCGCTCGTCGGAGCGGGCAGGGCGGGCGGTGGACCACGCCGACGCCGCCTCGATGGAGCGCCGCAAGCAGGAAGGCTACTTCTGATGGACGGGAGCGTGATCGCCCCGGCGCTCCCGCAGCCTGGGGTGCCGCAGCCTGGGGCGCCGCAGCCTGATGCGCCGCAGCTCAATACGCTGCAGCCTGGGGCGCCGTTCGACCTGGACGCGTTCGCGGCAGCCCACGAGGCGCGCGACCAGCTCAGGCTGATCACCTGCGGCTCCGTGGATGACGGCAAGTCGACGCTGCTCGGGCGGCTGCTGTGGGAGACCAAGGCGGTCGCCGACGACCAGGTGACGGCGCTGGCCACGGCCTCGCGCCGGCACGGCACCCAGGGCGAGGCGATGGACCTCGCGCTGCTGGTGGACGGGCTGGCGGCGGAGCGAGAGCAGGGCATCACCATCGACGTGGCCTACCGTTTCTTCTCCACGCAGCAGCGGCGCTTCGTCGTCGCCGACACGCCGGGGCACGAGCAGTACACCCGCAACATGGCGACCGGCGCGTCCACCGCCGACCTCGCGATCCTGCTGGTCGACGCGCGCTCGGGGCTGACGGCGCAGACGCGGCGCCACGCGCTGGTGGCCTCGATGCTGCGGGTGCGCCATGTCGTGATCGCCATCAACAAGATGGACCTGGTGGGCTGGAGCGAGGCGGCGGCGGCCGAGATCGGCGAGGCGGCGCGCGCCCTGTGCGACGGGCTCGGCTTCGACACCGTGGCCACGGTGCCGCTCTCAGCGCTGAGCGGCGACAACGTCGTGGCCCGCGGCGCGTCCTGCCCCTGGTATCGCGGCCCGACGCTGCTGGAGCACCTGGAGGCGGTGCCGGTGCTGCCCGCCGCCGCCACGCCGTTCCGGCTCGCGGTGCAGTGGGTGAACCGCCCCGACGCCACGCTGCGCGGCCTGTCGGGCGAGGTGTCGGGCGGCGCGATTCGGGTTGGCGATGCGGTGCGCATCCTGCCGGCGGGCCAGGACGCGGCGGTGGCGCGCATCTTGAGTGCCTCAGGCGGGGGCGTGTCGGGCGAGGTCGCCTCGGCCCTGCCCGGCGAGGCTGTGACCGTGGTGCTCGACCGCGCGGTGGACGTCTCGCGCGGCGACGTGCTGTGCGAGCCGGCGCGGCCCGCCCGGGTGTCGCGCGCCCTGTCGGCGCGGCTGCTGTGGTTCGACGCGGCGCCGAGCCGGCCGGGGATGCGGCTGCTGCTCAAGCTCGGCACACGCAGCGTCGCGGCCCGGCTCGGCGACATCGGCGGGCGCGTGCTGCTGGACACCATGGGCACGGAGGCCGCCGAGGCGCTGGCGCAGAACGACGTGGGCGACGCGACCCTGCTGCTGGACCGCCCGCTCGCCCACGACCTGTACGAGGAAAGCCGCGCGTTCGGCGGCTTCGTGCTGATCGACCCGGAGACCTTCGACACCGTGGCGCTGGGGCTGGTGCGGGCGCCCGTGGCGTCGGCCGACAGGGCGGCGGACTCGACGTTGCGCAGCCTGGCCAAGACCGTGTCGTACCGCGCGTTCGCGTCGGTGGTGACCGGCGGCATCGCCTGGGCGCTCACCGGCAACATCGGGGCCGCCGTGGCGATCGGCGGCCTGGACGTGGTCGGCAAGCTGGTGCTGTACTTCGTGCACGAAAGGGTGTGGGCGGTGGTGCCGTTCGGGCGGGAACGCCGGGCCTGATACCAACGGCCCTGGGTTCTGACCTGCCAAGG
>CAXSES010000322.1:0-3859 GCA_964236225.1 uncultured Acetobacteraceae bacterium | reverse complement strand
GCCTGCCAAAGGTTCCGACGGCCCTTTTGGGGCGTTGGAAGGGCAGGCGGAGGGAGAGCCCAGCCTTGCTCACCTGCTCGTCGCGACGCCCGGGTTCGTCGGCGTCAGCCTGCGGCGCGGTCCTCGGAGTTCACCCCGAGCTGCTTGAGCTTGCGGTGCAGCGCGCTGCGCTCCATGCCGACGAAGCCCGCGGTGCGGCTGATGTTGCCGCCGAAGCGCAGGAGCTGCGCCTGGAGGTACTGCGTCTCGAACAGGTCGCGCGCCTCGCGCAGCGGCAGCGCCATGATGTCCGCGGTGGGATCGAAGTTGAGCAGTGCCGGCGCGCCCTGGCCGATCTCGGGTGGCAGCATGTCCGCGCGGATCGCCTCGCCACCGCCCGGCGCCATGATCAGCAGCCAGTCCATCAGGTTGCGAAGCTGGCGGACGTTGCCCGGCCAGTCGTAGGATTGCAGCGCGGTCAGCGCATCGGCCGACAGGTCGCGCCCCGGGATGCCGGAGGACTCCGCCGAGCGCACCAGGAAGCGGCGCGCCAGCTCGGGGACGTCCTCGCGGCGCTCGCGCAGGCTCGGCACCCGCAGCGGCACCACCGCGAGCCGGTAGTAGAGGTCCTCGCGGAACCGGCCGGCGGCGATCTCTGCCTGCAGGTCGCGGTTGGTGGTGGCCAGCACGCGCACGTCTACCTTGACACGGCTGGTGCCGCCGATGCGCTCGAAGGTCTGGTCCTGCAGCGCGCGCACGATCTTGCCCTGCGTCTCAATCGGCATGTCGGAGATCTCGTCGAGCAGCAGCGTGCCGCCATGCGCGCGCTCCAGCATGCCGGTGCGTCGCGGCTGGCTCTGGCTGTCCGCGCCCGCCTCGATGCCGAACAGCTCCTCCTCGAAGCGCGCGGGGTTCAGCGTCGCGCAGTTCAGCGTCACGAACGGCCCGTCGGCGCGCCGCGAGCGGGCGTGGATCATGCGCGCGGCGACATCCTTGCCGACGCCGGCCGACCCGGAGATCAGCACCCGCGAGCCGGTCGGCGCCACGCGGTCGATCGCCACGCGCAGGCCGTTCATGGCGCTGCTCTCGCCCGTCAGCTCGGCCTCCGCGCCGACGCGCAGCCGCAGCTCAGCGTTCTCCGCCGTCAGCCGCGCCGCCTCCAGCGCCCGGCGCACGATCAGCAGCAGGCGGTCCGACTTGAACGGCTTCTCGATGAAGTCGTAGGCGCCGTGCTGGATCGCAGCCACCGCGGTCTCGATGGTGCCGTGGCCGGAGATCATCACCGCCGGCACCACCGGCTCCTCGCTGTGCAGCGCCTGCAGGATGCCCAGGCCGTCCAGGCGCGAGCCCTGCAGCCAGATGTCGAGGATCACCAGCGACGGGCGGCGTGCCCGGAACGCCGCGATGGCCGCGTCCGAGTCGGCGGCCTGGCGGGTCTCGTAGCCCTCGTCGCGCAGGATGCCGTCGATCAGCATGCGGATGTCGGGCTCGTCGTCGACGATCAGGATCTCATGCGCCATGGCGTTCGCCCTCCCAGACAGCGTCGGACCCCGGGGCGGCGGACCCCTCGCCGACGGGTCCCGGGGTGCTCCCGGAGCCGGGCAGATGCAACGCCGCCACCGCCCCGGGCCCGTCCGCCCGGTCGTGCAGCGTCACCGACCCGCCATGGTCCTCCATGATCTTCTTGACGATGGCAAGCCCGAGCCCGGTTCCCTTGGGCTTGTGGGTGACGTAGGGCTCGGTCAGCCGGGTGCGGTCCTGGGCCGGCAACCCGATGCCGTCGTCGCTCACCGCGATCACCACCTCGCCGCCCCGCTCGCTCACGGCCAGCGAGACGTGGCCCTGCGTCTCCCCGGACCCGCGCGGCCGCATCGCCACCGCGTCTGCCGCGTTCTGCAACAGGTTGGTCAGAGCCTGGCCGAGCAGGCGCGCGTCGCACGGCGCCACGGGGCCGCGCTCGGGAATGTCCGTGGACCACCCCAGCTCGGGCCGCGCGGCGCGCTGCAGGATCACCGCCTCGCGCGCCACCCGGCCCACGTCGCCCGGCCGGATCACCGGCTGCGGCATGCGTGCGAAGGCGGAGAACTCGTCGACCATGCGGCCGATCTCGCCCACCTGGCGCACGATAGTGTCGGCGCACTGGATGAAGGTGTCGGGGTCCGAGGTGATCTCTCTCGCGAAGCGCCGCTTGAGCCGCTCGGCGGAAAGCTGGATCGGCGTCAGCGGGTTCTTGATCTCGTGGGCGATGCGGCGCGCGACGTCGGCCCAGGCCGCCTTGCGCTGGGCGGACTGAAGCTCGGTGATGTCGTCGAAGGTGACGACGTAGCCCTGCGGCATCCCGGCCTTCAGCTCCGGCCCGACGCGAACCAGCAGCGTGCGTCGCGCCATCTCCGGCCCGATCTGCACCTCGCGCCTCAGCGTGCGGTCGGGTGCCGCCGCCGAGCCCGCCAGCAGCTCGGCAAATTGCGGCACCAGCACGCCGAGCTTCTGCCCTGCCGCCGCCAGCAGGTCGATGCCGAGCAGCTCCGTCGCAGCAGGATTTGGGAGTTCGATCCGCGCCTCGGCATCCAGTCCTATGACTCCGGCCGAGACGCCGGACAGCACCGTCTCGGTGAAGCGGCGCCGCTCGTCGATCTGGCGATAGGCATCCATCAGCTCGCCGCGCTGCCCCGCGAGCTGCCCGGTCATCCGGTTGAAGGCGCGGCTGAGCCCGGCCAGCTCGTCGTCGCTGCCGGCCTCGGGCACGCGCACCGCGAGGTCGCCGGAGCGCACCCGCTCCGCCGCCGCGATCAGCCTGCCCACGGGGCGTGCGATCTGGGTGGCGAGCACGAGGCCGAGCAGCACCGCCGCCGACAGCACCAGCAGGGCCACAAGGGCGAAGATCAGCACGAAGTTGACCTGCAGCCCGTAGCGGTTCTGGTCGAGGCGCTCGTACTCCGCGACGGCGCCCTCGGCCCGGTGCATGTGATCGAGGATGTGCGGGTCGATCGCGCGGCTCAGCATCAGCATCAGCGGCGGCGTGGTGTTGAGCTGCACCACGGCGCGCACCTCGGAGTCGTCCGGCGTGCCGAGCACGGCGACGTCGCCGCCCTCGGCCGCCTGGTTGGCCGCCGGCGGGATGGTGCGCACGTCGAGGTCGGAATGCATCCCGTTGGCGGCGACGATCTGCCCCGCGGTAGGCTCGTATACCACCGCCTCGTCGAGGCCACGCATCGCGGTCTGGCTGATCAGCAGCGACTCCAGCGCCTGGGGATTGCCGCCCATGGTGCGGCCGGCCTCCTGGATGTCCTGCGCCATGCCCAGCGCGTCGGCGCGGATGTTGTCGCGGTGCTCCAGCAGGTAGCCCTGCGACGCCTGCAGGCTCTCCTCCAGCGCGGTCCTGACCCGGTCGTTGAACCAGGACTGGATGCCCAGGTGGAAGAACACGGTCGCGAACACCGCGACCAGGATGGTGGGCGTCACGGCGACCACGCTGAACAGCACCACCAGCCGCACGTGCAGGCGGGAGCCGGCGGAGCCGCGCCTGCGCTCCACCCACACCCGGGTCAGCCGCCCCGCCAGCGCAGCACCCAGCAGCAGCAGCGCGGAGAGGTTGGACAGCGTGATCGCGAACACGAGGTTCGGCCGCGACGACAGGGTGGTGCCGCGCGCCAGCATCACGAAGCTCGCGATGCCGAGCCCCAGCGCCACCGCGGCGAGCACCAGCGTGGCGCTCCTGCCGAGCAGCAGGTCGGCGATCCGCCTCCTGCGCCGTACGGCCTGGCCGGAGGCTGCGGCGTTCAGGCCCTCAGGCATGGAGTCGGCTCCGGGTGTTGACCTGGAAGACAAGGCTGGGCTCTGCCCAGACCCGCCAGGGGCGAGCCGCCCCTGGACCCGGCGC
>CAXSES010000321.1:0-3876 GCA_964236225.1 uncultured Acetobacteraceae bacterium | reverse complement strand
AGTTTGAGGCCCAGTGCTTGAAAGCAGAGCCTCAACCTTGCTTTCTCACCCCCGCGTCACAGTCGCCGCCTGGCGATCGCGCCGCCCAGCCGCCCCAGCGCGTCGCGCAGCTCGCCCTCCGCCATGTCGGCGATGGCAACCGGCGGCGCCCGCCTGGGCGGCGGCGCGGGCGGGGCCGGCGGGGCGCCGTCCTGCACGAACCGGAGCTGCTCCACAGCGACGCGGCCGAGATGGGCGTTGATGCGCCCGACCAGCGCCGCCGACAGGTGCTGCAGCTCCAGCGCCGTCGGCCCGGAGCAGGCCAGCGTCAGCGTGGTGCCGACCAGCCGTTTCGGGATCGCCGTGGCCGCCACCGCGGGCCCCACGATCTCGGCCCAGTCCAGCAGCACCTGTGCCGCCGCCGGCGAGCGCCGCCTGAACGCCGCCCGGGTGATCGCCGGCATCAGCGCCCCCAGCGGCCGAGGGCCGTAGGGATGACGCGCCGGCTCCGCGGCACGCGGCGCGGCGGGCGCATCCTCGGGGGCGGCGCCCGGCCTCGGGGCCGCGGGCCGCGTCGCCGCGCGCGGTCCCGCCAGCAGCGTGTCGGTGCGCCGCGCCGCGGAGGTCGCCATCGCCGGGCCGGCGGTGGCGGCGGCCTTGCGCGGCGGGCGCGGCGTGTTGCCGGAAGAGGCCTGCTTCGCCATATCTGCGCCGTGTCCTCCCTGCCCGCCGAAGCGCTGCTCCACTGGTACGACCGTCACCGCCGGACCATGCCCTGGCGCGCCCTGCCCGGCGAGGCGCCCGACCCTTATTGCGTCTGGCTGAGCGAGATCATGCTGCAGCAGACCATGGTGGCGGCGGTGATACCGTATTTCACCCGGTTCCTCGCACGCTTTCCCGACGTCGCCGCCCTGGCCGCGGCACCCGACGAGCAGGTGATGGCCGCCTGGGCGGGGCTCGGCTACTACGCCCGCGCCCGCAACCTGCTGGCCTGCGCCCGCGCCGTCGTGGCGCGCGGCGGCTTTCCCGCCGACGTCGAGGGGCTGCGCGCCCTGCCTGGCATCGGCGCCTACACGGCGGCGGCGGTGGCGGCGATCGCGTTCGGGGTGCCGGTGGTGCCAGTGGACGGCAACGTCGAGCGCGTCGTCTCGCGCCTGTTCGCGATCGAGACCCCCCTGCCCGCCTCGCGCCCGAGGATCGCCGCCGCCGCGGCGCGTCTGGGCGAGGACGCGGCGGCCCGCGCACGCCCGTCGGATTTCGCGCAGGCCCTGTTCGACCTCGGCGCGACAGTGTGCGTGCCCGCCGCCCCCGCCTGCGGCGTCTGCCCCTGGATGCCAGGCTGCGAGGGCCGCCGCCAGGGGATCGCCGCCACCCTGCCGCGCAAGCCGGCGCGCCGCGCCCGCCCGGTCCGCCACGGCGCGGTGTTCCTGGTGCGCGACGCCAGGGACCGCGTGCTGCTGCGCCGCCGCCCCGACCACGGCCTGTTCGGCGGCATGATCGAGCTTCCGGGCACCGCCTGGCGCGAGGCTCCCTGGGGAACCGGGGAGGCCCGCGCCGCCGCGCCGGTCGCGGCCGAGTGGCGCCTGGCCGGCGAGATCCGCCATGGCCTGACGCATTTCGAGCTGCGCCTCGCGGTGTACGCGGCCGAGCTTGCCGTGGTGGGCAGCGAGGGAACGCTGTGCGACATCGCCGGCCTCGCGGATCAGGCGCTGCCCACGGTGATGCGCAAATGCGTGGCGCTGGCCCTGGCGTCCGCGCCCGCGGAGCCCGCGACGCCGCCGGCCGGCAGCCTGCTGGATGCCGGCCAGGGCCGCCGTGCTGCAACCCCTGACGCGGCATCCGGTTAACGGAGCTCCTGAATCGGAGAGCGGCGATGTGGCGTGGGATGACTGGGGCGGGACTGGCGATCGGGCTCGCCCTCGGCGGCGCAGGCGCGGCACGGGCGCAGCAGCAGACGGCGACGCCCAGCTCGAACCCGCCGCGTCCGGCGAGCAGCAACCTGCGCGCCTACACTCTGCGCAACATGTCGGGCAAGGTCATCACCCAGGCCCACGCCTACATGAGCAACGACAAGACCGACCTCGTGACTTCGCAGAGCGCCATCCAGCCGAACCAGGCGCAGAATTTCGGCACCGACCAGAAGGGCTGCCTCGACCACATCTCGGTGACGTTCAAGGACGGCCGGACCCTGGACTCCGGAACGCTGACCGACTGCCACATCCAGACGGTGGTGGTCCGCGCCGACAAGATCACGGGGGACACCTCGGCCGTGCCCGGGGCGACGCCGCCGGCGAACCCGTCGGACCACTGAGCAGGAAGCAAGGCCAGGGCTCTGCCCCATGCCTGGAAGCGGGGACCCGCCAGGGGGAGCCCCCCTGGACCGGCTCGACTTAAGCAATTGTTTCCAAAGGCGAGCCTTTGGCGGGGTCCTCGCCTTGAAGCATGGGGGCAGAGCCCCTGGCCTTCCTTGCCTGACAGGTCCTCATCAGGAGCCAGTCCAGGCAGCGCCCGCCTCCCGCCGGCGGCCCTCTACTCCCGCCGCAGGATGTCGATCTGTACCAGGGTGCCTTCGCGCTCGATGTGCCAGAACGTCCACCCGTTGCACGACGGCGCGTTCTGCACCAGCGAGCCGACCTTGTGGATCGACCCGGCATGCGCCCCGCAGGTCAGCGTGCCGTCGGCGGCGACCACGGCGACCACGCGCCGCTGCCGGTCGGTGAGCGCCGTGCCAGGTGGCACCAGCCCGCGCTCCACCAGCGAGCCGAACGGCACCCGCGGTGCCTCGCGCGGGTTCGCCCGCGTGGCCAGCCCGCCATCCGGCATCGGCCGCGCGTCCCTGATGCGCCCCAGCGCCGCCTCGACATAGGCAGGGTGGCGCTCGATGCCGATGTAGTGGCGGTGCAGCTTGCGCGCGACGACGGCGGTGGTGCCGCTGCCCAGGAACGGGTCGAGCACGATGTCGTCCGGCGCAGTGCTGGCCAGCAGCACGCGGTGCAGCAGCGCCTCCGGCTTCTGCGTCGGGTGCAGCTTGAGGCCGTGGGCGTTGCGCAGCCGCTCGCTCCCGGTGCACAGCGGGATCAGCCAGTCCGAGCGCATCTGCAGGTCGTCGTTGAGCGACTTCATCGCCTGGTAGTTGAAGCGGTAGCGGCTGTCGCGGCCGCGGCCCGCCCAGATCAGCGTCTCGTGCGCGTTGGTGAAGCGCCGGCCACGGAAGTTGGGCATCGGGTTGGACTTGCGCCAGATCACGTCGTTGAGCACCCAGAAGCCCAGGTCCTGCAGGATCGCGCCGATGCGGAAGATGTTGTGGTAGGCGCCGATCACCCAGATCGTGCCGTCCTTGCGCAGCAGCCGCCGGCACTCGCCCAGCCACTCCCGGGTGAAGGCGTCGTAGGCGGCGAAATCCGTGAAGCGGTCCCACTCGTCGTCCACCCCGTCGACCAGGCTGTCGTCGGGACGTCGCAGCTCGCCGCGGAGCTGGAGGTTGTAGGGCGGGTCGGCGAACACGCAGTGCACAGAGGCGGCCGGCAGCATCCGCATCATCTCGACGGAGTCGCCGCGCAGCACCTGGTCGAGCGGGAGTTCGCGGGCGAGGTCCACCGTGTCCTGGTTCCTGGCAATGGGGCGGCATGGTGGCGAGGCGGGCGAAGCCGCGTCAAGCAAGCCTGTGGCCGCGCTGCAACAGGAGGGCCGCGCGACAGCCCGGCCGCCCCGCGCGCCGTGCGCGCCACGTCAAGACGCGGCTAGGTTCGCTGACCCATCACCAAGCAAGGCTGGGCTCTCCCTCCGCTGCCCATTCCAACGGCCCAAGCAGGCCGCTGGAACCTTCGGGCAGCTACGCCCAGACCCGCCAGGGGCGAGCCGCCCCTGGACCGGCTTCCCTTGAGGGCACCTCGAAGA
>CAXSES010000320.1:0-3886 GCA_964236225.1 uncultured Acetobacteraceae bacterium | reverse complement strand
CCCTGGCCTTGCTTCCTGGCTGGCGCCCCGATGACCATCTTCGCCGCCCTGCTGTCGCGCGAGCTTCGCCTGTCGCTGCGCCACGGCGCGGACAGCCTTGGCGCGGTGCTGTTCTTCTTCCTGGCGGGCGCGCTGTTCCCGCTGGCGATCGGGCCGGCGCCGGAGACGCTGGGGCGTCTCGCGCCGGGGGTGGTGTGGGTGTGCGCGCTGCTGGCGACGCTGCTGCCGCTGGACAGGCTGTTCGGGGCGGACCTGGACGACGGCTCGCTGGACCAGCTCCTGCTGACCGGGATGCCGGCGGCGGGCGTGGCGCTGGCCAAGGCGTGCGCGCACTGGGTGGTGACGGGGCTGCCGCTGCTGCTGGCGGCGGGGCCGCTGGCGGTGATGCTGAGGATGCCGACGGACGGCGTGCCGGCGCTGCTGGCGGGGCTGCTGCCGGGCACTCTGGCGCTGTCGCTGCTGGGCACGACGGGGGCGGCGATCGTGCTGGGCGCGCGGCGCGGCGGCGTGCTGCTGCCGCTGCTGGTGCTGCCGCTGGCGACGCCGGTGCTGATCTTCGGGGCCGCGGCGGCCGACGCGGCGGCGGCCGGGATGAGCGCGCGGCCGCATCTGCTGCTGCTGTGCGCGGTGCTGGCGGTGGCGGCGCCGCTGTGCCCGCTGGCGGCGGGGGCGGCGCTGAGGGGGGCGGCGGAGTAGGCAGGCAGGCCAAGGCCAGGGCTCTGCCCTGGACCCGCCAGGGGAAGGTCCCCTGGACCGCCTTCCCTTAAGTGGCGCAGGTCCAGGGGGGCCTCCCCCCTGGCGGGTCCCAACTTCCAGGACATGGGGCAGAGCCCTGGCCTTGCTGGCTTTCTCCTCAGCGCCGCGGCTTGGGCTCGAACCTGTAGGGGCTGTCGCTGGTGGTCAGCGGGTCGAGCGCCAAGCGGTGCTCCAGCGGCGGGAACGCCCGGCTGCGGCAGCCTTCGCGCTCGCACAGCCGGCACGACAGGCCGATGCCCACTGTGGCGCGCTCGATGTCCATGGCGTCGGCGTACACGAGGTCCGGGGCGTGGCCGATGTCGCAGCCCATGGCGATCACGTGCACCGGGTTGGGCTCGCCCCACATCGCCGCAGGCTTGCTGACGCTGCGCGCGAAGCACAGGAAGGTCGCGCCGTCGGGAAGCTGGGCGACCTGCACGCGCAGGGCGCCGGGCGTGGCGAAGGCGGCGTGCACCACCCAGCGCGAGCACGAGCCGCCGAAGCGGGCGAACGGGAAGCCGGCGGCGGAGAACCGCTTGGTGACGTTGCCGGCGGGGTCGACGCGCACGAAGAAGAACGGCACGCCGCGCGCGCCCGAGCGCTGCAGGCTGGAGAGGCGGTGGCAGGCCTGCTCGAAGCTGACGCAGAACCGGGCGGCGAGCCGCTCGACGTCGTGGCGCAGCGCCTGGGCGGCGTCCAGGAACGGCAAATAGGGCATCAGCAGGCAGCCGGCGCCGTAGTTGAGCAGCGCGATCCGGATCAGGGCGGCGGCCTCGGCAGAGGAGGGCGCGATCACCGCCAGCTCCGCGTCGACGGCGTCGCGCGCCTCCAGCAGCATGAGTTGGAACGCCATGTGGAAGCCGCGGCTCTCGCGCGGGAGCTGCTCGGACAGGGTGAGGGAGCGCGCGGCCGGGTCGTAGCGGCGCAGCGCGCCCTCCAGGGGGCTGACCCGCACGCTCAGGCCGTGGGTGCGGCGCAGTCGCTCGGCCAGCGCGTGGTTGGTCTCGGACGGGGTGGCCTGGAGCTGGGCGCCGATCGCCTCCGCGGCGGCCTCCATCCCTGGGAAGTGGTTGGCGCGCTCGTGGAAGGCGTCGCGCGCCTCCTCGTTGGGCAGCAGGATGCGCCGGCCCGACGGCAGCGCCAGGCCGCTGGCGTCGTCGCGCGCCACGCGCCAGGCGCGGTACAGCGCCAGGACCGCGCGCGCCGCGCCGGGCGAGTTGGCGAGGGACTCGATCTCGCTCTCGCCGACCTGCTCGCCGCCGAGCAGGGGGTCGGCGAACGCCTCGCGCAGCCCGGCCTCCCTCTGCCGCTCCTGCGCGCCGGACAGCGCGGCGAGGTCGACTCGCAGCACCTCGGCGAGGCGGATCAGCAACGAGGCGGTGACGTTGCGCTGGTCGTGCTCGATCAGGTTGAGGTAGCTCGCGGAGATGCCCAGGCGCACGGCGAGCGCCTGCTGCGACATCGCCTGCTCGAGGCGAAGCCGGCGCACCGTGCGTCCGATGAGGGGGCGTGCCATCCCGTTCAGCCTTTACAACTTCACACGGCGCCTTGTGAAGGCCTTGACCCGATTTCCGGCGCCGCCTTCGTTTGTGCGCTGCAATATGCGGCGGGATGTGTTAATTGTTGACGATCATGATTGCCCAGGAGCCTCAGCGATGACGCCGTGCACGACCTACAGCCCTGACGGGATGGCCGGTGGCGCCCCCCAGGACCCGAAGCGGTTCGAGGGCATCCGCCGCGACTATACGCCCGCAGAGGTCGCCCGGCTGTCGGGTTCGTTCCGCGTCGAGCACACCCTGGCCAGGATGGGCGCGGCGCGGCTGTGGCACCTGCTGCGGACCGAGCCGTACGTGAACACGCTGGGCGCGCTGACCGGCAACCAGGCGATGCAGCAGGTCAAGGCCGGGCTGAAGGCGATCTACCTGTCCGGCTGGCAGGTCGCGGGCGACGCCAACAGCAACGGCGAGATGTATCCGGACCAGTCGCTCTACCCTGTCGACTCGGTGCCCAAGGTCGTCACCAGGATCAACAACGCGCTGCGCCGCGCCGACCAGATCGCGCATCTGGAGGGCGACGACACCCAGTACTGGATGGCGCCGATCGTGGCCGACGCCGAGGCGGGCTTCGGCGGCGCGCTCAACGCCTTCGAGCTGATGCGCGCGATGATCCACGCGGGCGCGGCCGGCGTGCACTTCGAGGACCAGCTCGCGTCGGAGAAGAAGTGCGGCCATCTCGGCGGCAAGGTGCTGGTGCCGATCAGCCAGCACATCCGCACGCTCAACGCCGCGCGTCTGGCCGCCGACGTCGAGGGCGTGGCCACCGTGCTGCTGTGCCGCACCGACGCGCACTCCGCGCAGCTCCTGACGGCGGACGTGGACGAGCGCGACCGCCCGTTCATCACCGGCGAGCGCACGCCGGAGGGCTTCCACCGCATCAGGCCGGGGATGGGCGTGGACTACGCGATCGCCCGCGGCCTGGCGTACGCGCCCTACTCCGACCTGCTGTGGTGGGAGACGAGCGAGCCGAACCTCGAGGAGGCGGAGCGCTTCGCGAACGAGATCCACGCGCAGTTCCCCGGCAAGATGCTCGCCTACAACTGCTCGCCCTCGTTCAACTGGAAGAAGAAGCTGCCCGACGACAAGATCGCCAGCTTCCAGAAGGCGATCGGCGCGATGGGCTACAAGTTCCAGTTCGTGACGCTCGCCGGCTTCCACAGCCTGAACCACTCGATGTTCACGCTGGCGAAGGGCTACAAGGAGCGCGGCATGGCGGCGTACTCGGAGCTTCAGCAGGCGGAGTTCGCGTCCGAGGCCAGCGGCTACACGGCGACGCGCCACCAGCGCGAGGTCGGCACCGGCTGGTTCGACGCGGTCGCCACCACTGCGGCGGGCGGCCAGTCCTCCACCACCGCGATGGCCGGCAGCACGGAGACCGAGCAGTTCCACGACGCTCCGGCGGCCGTGCAGGCGCCCGGGCACAACTGGGGCTCGGAGGCGGCGGCCGAATAACGACGCCAGGTTTGGGGAGGGTGTCGGGGCGCGGGGGTCAACTCCGCGCCTTTTTCATGCGTGGTGGCCCGGTCGCGGTGCCGCGCATGCCGGTGGGCTCTGGTCCTGACCGGGCAAGGAAGGAAGGCCAGGGGCTCTGCCCC
>CAXSES010000319.1:0-3898 GCA_964236225.1 uncultured Acetobacteraceae bacterium | reverse complement strand
CTCCGCCGAGGCTGCGTCGCCAACCGCGGCAGCCCGCCCCGGCGCATACCGCCGGATCATCGCCGCGCAGAACTCCGCGAACTCCTCCGGCACCAGCGGCGGCGCCGTGTGGTGCGCCCAGGTCCCTCGGTGCTCCGGCGTGAAGCAGAACGTCACGGTGACGTCGAACCCCTCCAGCGCGCGCATCTGCCGGTCGAACCACGCCTCGCAGTCCGGCCTGAACCAGTCCGCCCAGGACAGCCCGGTCCGCAGCCGCCTCACCCCCATCTCGCGCATCGTGCGCACCGCGTCGTCCAGCCTGTGGTCCTGGTAGTGGAACCACTGGCACAGCCCGAACTCCGGCGCGAACTCGTGGAAGATGCGCGCCGCCCGCTTCGCCCGCCCGTGCTCGTCCAGCAGCCCCATGTGGAAATGCCGGTAGTAAGACGACCCCTCCGCCTCCCTGTGCCGCGTCGTCGCCGGCCACGCCGCCGGCAGGTCGTACAGGCTGTACCAGTGGATGCGCGGCGCCCGCCCCGACAGCAGCTCGAAGGTGCGGCGCAGGCCCCACTCCTGCACCTCCTCCGCCCCGAACGTGGAGATCCCAACCTCGGACACCCACACCGGCTTGTCCGTGCACGCCTGGATCAAAGCCAGCCGCTCCGGCCACGCATCGATCGGCCAGTGGTTCCAGTCCAGCGGGAACCCGTGCACCGCCACCGCGTCGAGCGCGCCCAGCGCCCCCTGCGCGCCCAGCACGTTGAGGAAGTCGGGGTCGATCGGCGACATCCCCCCCAGCACCCGCGTCAGCCCCGGCGCCTCCGCCGCGATCGCCTCGCCCGCCAGGCGAGTCATCGCGGCGAACCGCACCCAGCCCGGGTCTGACTCCAGGTCCCAGTGCGACTTGTTGTTGGGCTCGTTCCAGATCATCGCGGCTTCGATCATGCCGGGGCTCCGCAAGGAAGAAGGCAAGGCCAGGGGCGCTGCCCCTGGACCCCGCCAGGGGCAGCGCCCCTGGACCTGCACACATCAGGGAGAGGCACAGCCCGCTCGGGCTGTGCCTCAGCTAAATTCATGGGATCAAAGGGCCTCCGGCCCTTTGCGGGTCCAGGGCAGAGCCCTGGCCTTCCTTGCCTTCGCCTCTGGCCGGATAAACCGCCCCGCTCTCCGCCTTCGCCACGCGCCGGCACAGGAAGATCTCCGCCTCCGGGTTGTGCGTGATCTCGAACCCCGCCGAGCGCAGCATCGCCGCCGACGCCGCGCGGTTCGGCGCCCACCAGTTGGTCGGGTCGCGCGCGTAACTGCGCTCGATGAAGTGCAGCTTCGGGAAGCCGGGCGCGTCGAACGGCGCGGGGGCGAAGAAGTCGTAGTCCGGCTCGACCGCCGCGATGTCCTCGCTGCCGCGCTGCATGGTCTGGAACACCAGCAGGTCGGCGCAGGCGTGCTCGTGGATCAGGTCGAGCGCCAGCAGCGGGTGGCGCAGGTGGTAGAGCACGCCGAGGAACAGCACGACGTCGAACCGCTCGCCGAGCGCTGCCACGTCGTACACGGAGAGCTGGCGGAACTCGATCTCCAGCCCCTCGACCTCGGCGGCGAAGCGCGCCTGCGCCAGATAGTGCGGGTCATGGTCGATGGCGAGCACGCGCGAAGCCCCGCGCCGCTTCATCTCCAGGCTGTAGAACCCGCCGTTGCAGCCGATGTCGAGCACGCTGCGCCCGCGCAGGTCGGCCGGCACGTGGTCGCGGAACGACGCCCACTTCACCGCGGGGAAGTCGAACAGGAAATGCTCCGGCGCCGTGCGCACGCCGCGCAGGTCGAGGTTGTGGAACCACGGCCCCAGCTCCGCCGCCCGCGCCCGAATTGCCTCCGCGTCCCAGCGGGTCCCCGCTTCGTGCGCCGGTCCAAGAGGGCTCCCCCTGGCGGGTCCCTCCTCCAAGACAGGGGGGCAGAGCCCTGGCCTTGCTTCCTCACCCATCCGACAGCAGCCTCATCGCCTCGCGATACCCGTTGAACGTGCCCACATCGACATAGCTCTCCCCCGCGCGCACGCCGACCGCGGCGCCTCCCTCCTCCAGCCATGCGTTGACCAGCGTGCCGAGGAACTCGTCGCGCCGCTCCCGCCTGAGCCACAGCGCGTGCAGCGCGTGCAGCACGTGCCCAGGCATCCGCATCGCCCCCCACACCCGGTCCGTGGACGGCGCCGCCTGCTTGACCTCGATCCTGCGCACCCGCCCTTCGCCGTCCGTGACCACCGCGTCGAACAGCTCCGGCCGCGCCACCGGGAATAGCAGGAACGCCAGCCCGTCCTGCGGCAGCGCGCGGAGCGCGTCCGCCGGGAACCACACCGTGTCCGGCAGCCCGATCACCACCGCCTCGTGGCCCGCGATCAGCGGCACCGCGCGAAAGATCGCGTCGCACAGCCCCGCCGCCTGGTTCTGGATCACGTAGGCGACCGGCACCTCGCCCACCGCGCCGCCGTAGTACTGCAAGATGTCCGACTTCCACGGCGAGATCACGAAGCACAGCCGAGTCACGCCGGCGAGCAGCATGCGCTCCACCAGATGCTCGCTGACCGCGCGCGGCCGCTCGACCCCGTGCTCGTCGATCCGGCTGCCCACCGGCAGCAGCTCCTTGGAGAACGCCAGCGGCTGGATGCGCGTGCCAGTGCCCGCCGCAGGAACGATGCCCCACACCGCTCAGCCCCCCACGCCGGCCGCGACGTCGACGCCGACGCCGGCCGCCGCGCCGGCCGCGACGCCGACAGCCGGCGCGTCCTCGCCGCCATGCCGCGCCGCCTCGAACGCCGCCACCATCTGCCGCGCCCGCCGCGCCGCAGTGTGCTCCGCCAGCGTCCGCTCGCGCGCCCGCGCCGCGATCCTCGCCAGCGCCGCGTCCCCCAGCTCGATCGCGTCCAGAGCGTCGCCCGTGTCGCGCGCGATCAGGATCTCCTCGCCTGGCGTGAAGAAGTCGTCGAGCCCGTCCCAGGCGTCGCTCAGCACCGGGCAGCCGCACGACGCCGCCTCGAACAGCCGACCCGACGGGCACCACCCCATCCGCGCCATCGCCTGGCGCGTGACGTTCAGCGTCAGCCGCGACGACGCGTAGAACGCCGGGTGCTCCGGCGGCGGCACGTGGCGCAGGAAGAACATGTTCGCCGTCCACGGGAAATCCTGCGGGTACTGCGCGCCGCCCAGCACGAAGCGCATTCCCGGACGCGCCCGCGCCGGCGCCACGAACAGCGCCTCCAGCGTCGCCTGCCGGTCCTGCGCATGCGTTCCCAGGTAGGACAGCCGCCCCGCCCACCCTGGCCCCTCCCATCCTGGCGCCGCCCGCCCCGGCTCGTGCAGCCGCGGATCGACCGACCCGTAGAGCGCCACCACCCGCCGCGCGCCCAGCCGCTCGCGCAGCCCCGCCAGCGCCGGCCCCCCTGTGTAGCTCAGCACCAGGTCGTAGGCCCCGAGCCCCTCGGCGATCCCCAGCCCGCCCGCGACGTAGTCCACCGCCTCGCCCGCAGCCAGCCGCGCCAGCGTCACCGGCGTGTCCAGGTCGTAGAAGCAGCGCAGCGCCGCGCTGTCGCACACCGCGCGGCGCGCCGCCGCCGCATCAGGGCAGTACGACGTGACGAGCCCCACGTCCGCCTCCGCCAGCGCGCGCGCCGCCACGCCGTCGTCCCACCCGGAGTACAGCACCAGCCGCCCGCCCTGCGGCAGCTCCGCGAGGTCGCGGTGCGCCGCGTAGTAGGGCACGTCGCGCTCGAAGAACGTGACCCGGTGCCCCGCCTCCAGCAGCGCCGACACCAGCCCGCGCCACAGCGCCGCGTGCCCGTTGCCCCAGGACGAGCTGATGGCCAGCCCGAAGATCACGATTCTCATCGCGGCGGAGCCTGCCCAACGCCGCACGCCGCGTCCAGAGTACCTGC
>CAXSES010000318.1:0-3915 GCA_964236225.1 uncultured Acetobacteraceae bacterium | reverse complement strand
GGCTGGTAGTAGTCGTAGTAGCTGACGAAGTACTCGACGGCGTTGTCGGGGAAGAAGCCGCGCATCTCTGCGAAGAGCTGGGCGGCGAGCGTCTTGTTGGGCGCCAGGATCAGGGCGGGGCGCTGGGCGCGCTCGATCACCTTGGCCATGGTGAAGGTCTTGCCAGAGCCGGTGACGCCGAGCAGGACCTGGTCGCGCTCGCCGTCCACGACGCCTGCGGTGAGCAGCTCGATGGCGGCGGGCTGGTCGCCGGCCGGTTCGTAGTCGGACTTCACGACGAAGCGTCGGGTCGCCGGCTTGACGGGCTGGCGCAGCGGCATGAAGGCGACGGGGCCGGGGATGCTGAGGGCGGTGGACATCGGGGCGGGGGGGCTCCTGTCGGCCCGGGCGGGCTTGTGGGCGAGCCAGATGTGGCGCTCTGGGCGGCAGATACCACCGGGGGCCAGGCAGGGAAGCAAGGCCGGGCTCCCCCTCCGCTCCCCATTCCAATGGCCAAGCAGGCCATCGGAACCTTTGGCCAGCTCCGCCCAGCTCCTCCCCTGCCTCAAGGCGAGGGCGAGCCGCCCTGGCGGAGTTCGAGGCAAGGTCCGGCCCTGCCTGCCTGTCGGGTTGTTCCAGGAGGCCGTCGGTATGAATCGTGAGCTGCCGACCCAGATGGAGGCGGGCCCAGGGATGCCCGCGCAGCGTTCCGGCTTCAGGCAGGGGTCAAGCCCTGACATTCCTGCGGCTGGACGCCGTGTTGCAGTCCCGGGAGGCCAGGAGCACGGTCCGGCCGTGTGCCATCCGGAGAAGGCTTGATGACGATGCGCGTTCCGCTTCTCGCCGCGCTGCTGGCTGCGGCGCCAGTCTGCGCGGCCCTGGCACAGGCGCCTCCGGTGCAGGTGAGCGGCGCCTGGGTCAGGGCCACGGCGCCGCACCAGGGCGAGGCAGCGGCCTACATGACGCTGACCAGCCGCGAAGCCGACCGCCTGATCTCCATCGCCTCGGCGCAGGCGGGGATGGCGATGCTGCACACGACCTCGCATGACCACGGGACCGGCGGAAGCGACGCGGACGTGATGCGGATGCGCGAGGCGGACGGGCTCGACCTGCCGGCCGGGCAGGCGGTGGTGCTGTCGCCCGGGGGCACGCACGTCATGCTCGGCGGGCTGCGGGCCCCGTTGCGGACGGGGCAGGTCGTCGCGCTGACGCTCGGCTTCGCCCACGCGCCGCCGGTCGTGGTGCAGGTCGATGTTCTGCCGATCGGCGCGCGCGGGCCGGCCGCCGCGGCATCGGCCGGCCAGGGCCCGGCCGCCGCGGGAGTGATGCCTTGAGGCGGCGGGTCGCGGCCGGCGGATTGCTGGGGCTCCTTGGGTTGGCGGTGCTGCTGCTGGTGGCCGGGCCGCGTCTGCCGGGGCGCGGCAGGGCCGAGGCGCCGGTGGCGATCGGGGGACCGTTCACGCTGGAGGACGGCACCGGGGCCGCGGTGAGCGACACGGCGTTCCGCGGGCGCTGGATGCTCGTGTACTTCGGCTACACGCATTGTCCCGATGCGTGTCCGACCGCGCTCAACGACATGGCCAACGCGCTGGATTTGCTGGGGCCGCAGCGACAGCGCGTGGCGCCGCTGTTCATCACCGTGGACCCGGAGCGCGACACGCCTGCGGTGATGCGCGACTACGTGCAGGCGTTCGGCACGCAGATCATGGGCCTGACCGGCACGCCGGCGCAGGTGGAGGCGGCGGAGAAGGAATACCGGGTGTATGCGGCGAAGCACCCGACCAAGGCCGGCGGCTACGACATGGACCACAGCTCGATCATCTACCTGATGGACCCGGCCGGGAAGTTCGTCGCGATCTTCGGCGACGGGACGAACCCGCAGGAGATGGCGGAGAGGATGCGTGCGCTGATCTAGCGGCGGCTTCGGGGCGCGCGTGGCCGCGGCGTTCGACGGGGCGCTCGGCGCCGGTCCGTGAAGGTTGCCCGTGGAGGTTGCTCGTCGAGGCCGGGGCCGGACGCTATTTCGGGCGCATCTGCCCGACCGGGCCTTCCAGCTCCTGGGCGACCTCCAGGCCGGCGGCCACCAGGGAGGTTTTCGGGTTCGTCGCGCAGTAGTGCTGCACCAGCTTGATCGCGTCGCCCAGGCTGGTGCTGCCCAGGTAGTTCGAGCCGGCGAAGGCGCCGCCGCCGGACAGGAAGCCGAGCAGCCACTGGTTGGCGATGTCGCCGGCGCCGACCTGCAGGAGGGCGCCGTAGACCTGGCAGGACATCATCCCCAGGCCCAGCACGGCCACGTTCTTCGGGGCCGCAACGTTGCCGGGCGCGGTGGTGACGGGGGCGGTGGTGATGGGCGCGACGCCAGGGGCAGGGGGCGACGCCGCGGGCGCGGCGGCTGGCTGAGCGTGCAACGGCGCCGTGAGGAAAACGAGCGCGGTCGCCAGCACGGCACGGGAGCGGCGGCAGGAGGCGATCCGGGTGCGCTGGGTCATGCGGCGAGCCTAGGGCAGGGCGGGGCGGCGGGAAACCGGCAAGGGAGCCAGGCCAGGCCGGGCGCCGCCCAGACCCGCCAAAGGCAGGGCCCTTGGAACCCTTTTTTCAGAGAAGGCCGGTCCAGGGGGGCTCCCCCTGGCGGGTCCCCGCTTCCAGGATTGGGGCAGAGCCCTGGCCTTGCCTGCCTGATAGGTCAGGACTCAAGGCCGTGGTGTTCCAAAGGCGGGTCTCTGGCGGAGCCTCAGCCTTGCCTGCTTCCTGTGCCGGCATGGGCGTGGGCGGCGGGCCGTGCTTTGCTGGGGCAGGGCAAGCGCGAGGCGGGACATGATGGACGAGCCGCAGTTCGACGCCGATCCGCCGGCGAGTGCCAGCCTTGCCGTGCTGGACAGGCAGGCCAGGAGTCCGGCGGGGCGGATCGCGGTGTGGCTCTCGGCCACGACCCTGGCGTTGGCGAGCGTGGCGGGGTGCTGGATGCTGCTGCGTGGGTTCGAGGCGGCGCGCCATCGTCCGCCTTCCGGGCTGCTCGAGGTGTTCCAGTGGATCATCGGGTCGTGACGCCGGGCGGGGGTGTGCTCAGGCGAGGAGCCTGGTGCCGACGAGCAGGAGCACCGCGGACAGGGCGGGGCGCAGGAACCGTTCGGGGACGCGGGTGGCGATCAGGCTGCCCAGCACGATGCCCGGGATCGAGCCGACGATGAGCGAGCCGAACAGCGGCCAGTCGACGGAGCCGATGAACCAGTGGCCCAGCCCGGCGACCAGGGTGAGCGGCACGGCGTGGGCGACATCGGAGCCGACGATCCGCGCGGTGGGCAGCGCGGGGTAGAGCAGGATCAGCGCGGTGACGCCGAGCGCGCCGGCGCCGACCGAGGAGATCGACACCAGCACGCCCAGGACCAGGCCGGTGGCCACCGTCAGCCAGCGCGCGCGCGACGGCGACGGGGTCACGGCGCGCGAGGAGGCCCAGGCCAGGAGGCGCGCGTGGAACAGCAGGCTGACCGCGGTGAGCAGCAGGGCGGAGCCGAGCACGAACGAGATCAGCCGCGACACCGTCGGGCTGGGGGCGCCGAGGTGAACCAGGGCGGCCAGGGTGATGACGGTGGCGGGCAGGCTGCCGGCGGCGAGCAGGCCGACGATGGGCCACTGCACGCTGCCCTTGAGGCCGTGCACCACGGTGCCGACGGACTTGGTGCAGGCGGCGTAGAGCAGGTCGGTGCCGACGGCGGTGGCCGGGTGGATGCCGAACAGCAGCACCAGGAGGGGGGTCATCAGCGAGCCGCCGCCCACGCCGGTGATGCCCACCAGCATGCCGACCAGGAAGCCGGAGAGGGAGTAAAGGGGGTTGATGTGGCCGAACAGCGTCAAGGCTCCGGTCTCCGCAGGGAACGGGAGTGAACCATTACCGCTCGTGCCTGCGCAACCGGCTGTGGGTTGCAGAGATATACGATT
>CAXSES010000317.1:0-3920 GCA_964236225.1 uncultured Acetobacteraceae bacterium | reverse complement strand
TAGGGTCGGCAGCCGCCCACGCCGCCAAGCCGAAGGACAGCGTGACCCTGGGCATCTCTCGCACCGCATCGACCCGGTCGCGACGCAGCAGAAGTCTCCAGGTCTGATGGGATGTCGGGGCGTTGCACGCCAGGGCGTTCGGTGACAACACGGCAAGGTTCGCGCCATGCCCCGGATCGCGCACGGACTCATACCGGATGACCTCAACCCGGGCGTCCCGGGCAAGATCGGCGAAGTCCTGGCATGGCCCGTAGCTGTTCGGGTTCAGCCATGTGGCGCGATCGTCAGACAGAGGCTGGGCCGTCAGATCGACGGCAAGGCTCGTGAGCACAGACACCCGGAAAGCCGTACGTTCCTGAGGGTTCTTGACGAGTTGGACTTCGGGCGAAGCCAGGAAGAACTTCAGGTGGTGGAACGCAGCCTCCGCCACCGCCGTTTCCGCCCGCTCGGAACAGTAGAAGCACCCCTCCCGTTGCCGGGCACGGCGGAACCGGCTGCCGTGCGGGTAGGGAGCGTACCGGAAGGGGGTTGCCAGCAGGTAGTCCAGCCCGGCGCATGATGCGGGCACCACGGGCTTTGAGCCATCCAGTTCAGCTTCCAGGATGGCCTGCTCGTCCAGGCTGTCGACGATCTTCATCGTCGCCACCTGGGACTGGCTTTCAACGACACGCCAAGCATCGGTGGCAAGGCAGTGCCGCTCAGATGCGAGCGCGCGAAGCGTCAACATAGTTCACGGTATCCACAAGGCCGGTGATCGTCTGGATCTTCTCGGCCGGGATGCCAGGGAGCACGAGATTGTTCGACCTCATCCAGCTCTGCATCGGGCCCTCCTCTCCCCCGACCATGGCATCGAGGCTTCGGAACAGCCGGATCAGAAGGAGTGAGAGTTCATAGGGCTTGCTCCTGGGATCGAGCAGGTACGAGCCTGACGCCATGCGGGAGACTGTTGCCTCGGACAAACCGATGACAATGGCGAGCGTGGCGTTGTTCAGCCCCAGGAACCTGGCCGCGCGCAGGGTCGCCTTGGTGATGATCGCCGCACGTGAGTCGTCTGACATGGTCGCGGCGGGAACGAGAGCATCCTGGGTCACGTTTTTCTCCCGCAAGATAACCTGCCGCATCTTTCTCCAGAACGCAAGGCCATGACGGAAGAGGTGCCGCTCCGCAAACCTGCTCCTTCGCCCCAGGAAATCAGGTGAGGCTTACACGCGGTGATCAGGCTTGCGAGACGGTCTGCGTCCCATCGAGAATGTTCCCGCGACCGCGCCTACTCCCCCTGCCCGTCCGCCCCGCTCCCCGACCCTGTGATCCCCGCCCGCGACGGCGCGTCCGCCCCCGGCTCGACCTGCCGGCTCATCAACTCGACCTCCCGGTCGCTCGCCCCCGCGTCGACCACCGCCGGCTCGTCGGGCGACAGCTCGTGCGGCCCGACCTCCATCAGCAGGTCCTCGACCGCCAACGGGTCGGTGCGCCGCGCCTGCTCCATCAGCAGGTCGGCCCTGTCGCCCTCTCCCTCGCGCCGCGCCCGCAGCGCCGCCTCCACCAGCGAGCGCGCCTGGCCATGCTTCTCCGCGCCCGCGTCGCCGCCGCCATCCATCAGATCGGACATGCATCCCTCCCGTGCCGGCAGGCAGAACGGACCCAACGCCGCACGGTTGCCAGCAGGCAAGGCCGGGCTCTGCCCGGACCCGCAAAGGGTCCGAGGACCCTTTGATCCCGTGACTTAAGAGTCGGATTCCAAAGGCGAGCCTTTGGCGGGGTCCCGCCTTGAAGCATGGGGCAGAGCCCCTGGCCTTGCCTGCCTCACCCCCCGCCCGCCCTGCGCAGCACGAACAGCGCCTGCTCCCCGAACAGGTTCGCGAGCCACACCGACCGCCGCCACGGCGCGCGCCGCCCCCCCTCGTCCGCCGCCAGCCACCGCTCCACCGCGTACCCCTCCTGCGCGCACAGCGCGAAGAAGTCCGCGATCGTGCACGGATGGATGTTCGGCGTCTCGTACCACGCCCGGTCCCACCCCGCCGTCATCGGCATCCGCCCCGTGGCCAGCAACTGCCAGCGCACCTGCCAGTGCCCGAAATTGGGGAAGCTCACCACCGCGCGCGTGCCGATGCGCAGCATCTGGCGCAGCACCTCGCGCGGCTTCTCCACCGCCTGCAGCGTGCGCGACAGCACCACGTAGTCGAACGCCGCGTCAGGGTAGTGCGCGAGGTCGTTGTCCGCGTCGCCCTGCATCACCGGCAGCCCGTGCGCGACGGAGCGCGTCACCTCCGCCATGTCGATCTCGATGCCGCGCGCGTCGCACCCCCGGTCCCTGAACAGCAGCTCGATCAGCGACCCGTCGCCGCTGCCGATGTCGAGCACCCTTGTCCCCGGCGCGATCAGCTCGGCGATCAGCCGCAGATCGACCCGCATGTTCTTGGCGACGTACTGCACCGGCCCCGCATCGGCCGCCCGGCTCACGCCACCACCGCGTCCACGTCGGACCCGCTCATGCCAGAGGACTCTTGGAGTAACCAGAAAAGCAAGCAAGGCTGGGCTCTGCCCAGACCCGCCAGGGGCGAGCCGCCCCTGGACCGGCTTGACTTAAGTATTGGATTCCAAAGGCGAGCCTTTGGCGGGGTCCCCGCTTCCAAGCATTGGGGGCAGAGCCCCTGGCCTTCCTTGCCTGGGAAATCACCCCAACGGGATTCCCCGCTCACGCCAGCCCCGCGCGTTCCGCCGCCCCCGCCAGGAACCCCGCCACCGTGCGGTGGAAGTCCGGCTCGTCGAGCAGGAACGCGTCGTGCCCCTTGTCGCTCTCGATCTCGACGAAGCTGACGTTGGCCGCCGCCCGGTTCAGCGCCCGCGCCAGGTCGCGCGACTGCTGCGTCGGGAACAGCCAGTCCGACGAGAAGCACACCACGCAGAACCGCGTCGGGCTGCGCGCGAACGCGCGCGACAGATCCCCGTCATGCTCCGCCGCCAGGTCGAAGTAGTCCATCGCCCGCGTGATGCTCAGATACGAGTTGGCGTCGAAGCGCCGCACGAAGCGGCTGCCCTGGTGGCGCAGGTAGCTCTCCACCTCGAACATGTCGGACAGCGGCCCGAGCGGCGTCTCGCCGCCCCGCGACGCCCCCGCGACCGGCGCCACCTGCTGCAGGCGGCGCCCGAACTTGCGGCTCAGCGCCTCCTCCGACAGGTAGGTGATGTGCGCCATCATCCGCGCCACCGCCAGCCCGCGCGCCGGGATGCGCCCGTGGTCGCGGTAGTGCCCGCCCTGCCAGTCCGGATCGGCGAAGATCGCCTGCCGCCCTATCTCGTTGAACGCGATGTTCTGCGCCGAATGGAACGAGGCGGTCGCGATCGGCACCGCCGCGAACACCAGCTCGGGGAACGTCGCCGCCCACTCCAGAACCTGCATCCCGCCCATCGAGCCGCCGATCACCGCGAACAGCCGCCCGATGCCCAGATGCCCGACCAGCCGCCGCTGCGCCCTGACCATGTCGCGCACGGTGACAGTCGGGAACCCCGTCCCCCACGGCGCCTCGCCCTGGCTGCGCGGCGAGCGCGGCCCCGTCGAGCCCATGCACCCGCCCAGCACGTTGGCGCACACCACGAAGAACCGCTCCGTGTCGATCGCAAGCCCCGGCCCGACCAGCGCGCCCCACCACCCCGGCCGCCCCGTCACCGGATGCGCCTCCGCCACGTACTGGTCGCCGGTCAGCGCGTGGCACACCAGGATCGCGTTCGACCGCGCCGCGTTCAGCGTCCCGTACGTCCTGAACGCGACCACCAGCTCGGGCAGGTGCACGCCGCACTCCAGATCCAGGCCGTCGTCGAACCGCACGTGGCTGTGCTCGACGTCCGGCAACGGCTCCGGGGATGGCACGATCTGGTCCATGCCGGCTGTATGGAACCCACGCCCAAGCCGCGCAACCGGC
>CAXSES010000316.1:0-3924 GCA_964236225.1 uncultured Acetobacteraceae bacterium | reverse complement strand
GGGCTGCCAGGAGCGGGGCCGCCAGGAGCAGGGCCGCTCATGACGCGGCACCGGCTCCGGGCAGGCGGAGCGACAGCACGGCGCCGGGCAGGCCATCGGCGGGAGTGTCCGGGCGCGGGCTGTGCGCCTCGATGCGCCCGCCCATCGCCTCGACCAGGCCGCGCGCGATGGCGAGGCCGAGGCCGGTGCCGGGCGGCACCCGATCGCCGCGGCGCGCGCGGAAGAAGCTGTCGAACACGTGCGGCAGGTCGTCGGCGGGGATGCCGATGCCCTCGTCGGCCACCGACACGCAGGCGGCACCCGCCTCGGAGGTGACGCGCACCAGCGTCAGGCTGCCGGCCGGGGAGTACTTCACCGCGTTCTCAAGCAGGTTCACCAGCACCTGCTCCAGCAGCGCCGGGTCGGCCAGCGCGGCGGGCGCGGGCTCGGCGACGCGCACCGCGACGTGGGGCGCGCCGGGCAGGCGGGCGAGCGCGGCCTCGACCACCCCGGCGAGGTCGACGCGGGACAGGCGCGGGCTGATCTGGCCGGATTCGAGGCGGGTCAGCTCGGTGATGTTGGCGAGGAAGCGGACCATGCGCCCGACATCCTGCTCGATGCTGTCGAGCAGGTCGGTGCGTGTGGACTCGTCGAAGCTGTCCCAGGCGGCGCGCAGCGTGCCGGCAGCGCCCTGGATGCCGGTCAGAGGCGTGCGCAGGTCATGGCCCAGCGAGGCGAGCAGCGCGGTGCGCAGCCGCTGGGTCTCCTCCATCGCGGTGGTGCGCGCGGCCTCGTTGGCCAGCAGGACGCGCTCCCAGGCAATCGCGGCCTGGTCGGCGAGCGCGCCCAGCGTCTGCACCGCCGTATCGTCGAGCGCGCCGGCGGAGCGCACCCCCAGCACGCCCAGCGTGCCGCGCACAGTGTGCAGCGGCAGGAGCTGCCACGATGCCGCGGGCAGCGTGCTCGTCCCATGTCCCGCCGGCTCGCCGTGCGTCCAGGTCCAGCGCGCCGCGGCCCAGGCACCCTCGTCCATGGTGTGAGGCCCGGGGACGCCCGACGCGGGCTCGGATGCGCGGATCGCGAGGTCGCGGCCGGAGTGGAGATCGCCGAACGGGGCCAGGACCAGCGCGCGGCCGGCGACCGCGGCCGCCTGGCGGGCGATCTCGGCCAACAGGTCAGGCTCCGTGCCGGCCTCGCCGAGGCGGCGGCTGAAGGCGGCGATGCGGCGCAGGCCCTCGACGCGGGCCTGCGCCGCCTGCGCCTCGCCGCGCACCTTGCCCGCCAGCCCGCCCGCCAGCACCGCGACCAGCGCGAACACGGCGAGCGCGATCAGGTCGCGCGGGCTGCCTATGCTCAGGGCGTAGAGCGGCTGGATGAAGAAGAAATCCCAGACGACGAAGCTCGCCGCCGCCATCGCCAGCGCAGCGGGCATGCCGCACGCGCTGGCGATGGCGACGATCACGGCGAGGTAGATCATGCCCATCGCCTCGCCGGGCACCACGCTGCGGAACGCGCAGCCGCCTGCGGTGACCAGGGCCACTAGGCCAGCGGCGCCGAGCCAGCTCCACCAGGGCTCGCGGCGACGCAGCACGATGCGACGCCGCGGGGCGTCGGAGGCCGGGATGATGTAGATCGCGAGGTCTGGGGCACGCTGCAGCAGCGTGGCGCCGACGGTGCGGCCGGTCAGGCGGCGCCACAGCGGCGGGCGGCCTCGGCCGAGGACCAGGTGGGTGGCGCTGCGTTCCTGAGCCACGGCGAGGGTGATGCCCACGAGGTCGGCGCCGATGCGGGTGTCCAGGTCGGCGCCGAGCTGGGCGGCGAGCGCCAGCGCGGGGCGGGCGATCAGCAGCGAGGTCGCGCGCTCCACGTGCAGCACCGTCCACGGCGCCCGCAGCGCCTCGGCCAGGCGCTTGGCGCGGCGCACCACGGACGAGGCGCCCTGGTCCGGGCCCACCAGGGCCAGCACCCGCTCGCCGGACGGCCAGGCCCCGGTGACGCCGGAGCGACGCATCCAGTCCCGCACGTCGCCGTCCACGTGCGCGGCGGCGCGGCGCAGCGCCAGTTCGCGCAGGGAGGCGAGGTTGCCCTCGCGGAAGAAGCCGTCGAGCGCGCGGCCGGCGGTCTCGGCGCCGTAGATGCGGCCGTCGCGCAGGCGGGCGCGCAGCTCTGCCGGAGGCACGTCGATCAGCTCGATCTCGTCGGCGCTGTCCAGCACGTGGTCGGGCAGGGTTTCAGAGACGCGCACGCCGGTGATGCGCGCGACGTCGTCGTTGAGGCTCTCCAGGTGCTGGACGTTGAGCGTGGCCCAGACCTCCAGGCCGGCCTCGATCAGCTCGGCCACGTCCTCCCAGCGCTTGGCGTGACGGCTGCCGGGGGCGTTGGTGTGGGCCAGCTCGTCGACCAGAAGCAGCCCTGGGCGACGGGCCAGCGCCGCGTCGAGGTCGAACTCGCGCAGCCGCTGGCCGCGATACTCGACGTCGCGCAAGGACAGCACCGGGATGCCCTCGGCCTCGGCGATGGTGCCGGCGCGGCCATGCGTCTCGATCACGCCGGCCAGCACGTCAATGCCCTCGGCGCGGCGGCGCCGCGCCTGCACCAGCATCTCCCAGGTCTTGCCGACGCCGGGAGCGGCGCCGAGGAACACCTTGAGGCGGCCGCGGCCCTCTGCGGCGGCCATCGCGAGCAGGGCGTCGGGATCGGGGCGGCGATCCTCGGGCATCAGGGCGAGGTCAGGGAAGCAGGAAGCAAAGCTGGGCGCTGCCCAGACCCGCAAAGGGCCGGGGGCCCTTTGATCCCTTGACTTAAGTAGGGGACTCTCAAGGCGAGCCTTGAGCGGAGTCCAGAGGCAGAGCCTCTGGCCTTGCCTGCTTCGGACAGGTCCCGCCGGAGTTGAGCATGCAACGTGACTACGGCTGCGCTGCGTCCAGGGCAAGGTTGGTGGCGAGCACGTTCACACGGGGCTCGCCGATCACGCCGAGCAGCCGGCCGCTGGTGTGCGCGGCCAGCGCCGCCTGCACCTGCTCAGGCGGCAGATGGCGGGCGGCGGCGACGCGCGCGACCTGGCGAGCGGCGGTCTCGGGGGAGATGTCGGGATCGAGACCGCTGGCCGAGGTGGTGAGCATGTCGCCGGGCACGGGGTCGGCGGGCGTGGCTCCGGCCGTCTTGAGGTCCGCGGTCACGCGGTCGATCAGAGCCTTCGAGGTCGGGCCGGTGTTGGAGGCCGACGAGTTGGCGGCGTTGTAGGGGGCGGGCACCGTCTTGGTGGAGTCGTCGGGATGCGCAGGGTCCTGCATCGTGGTGGTGGACGGGCGGCCCTGGAAGTACTTGTCCTGGGTGAAGCTCTGGCCGAGCAGCGCAGAGCCGACCACTGTGCCGCCGCGCTCGACGAGGCTGCCGCCGGCCAGGCCCGGCAGCACCGCGGTGGCCACGCCCACGAAGCCGAGCGGCAGGGCGATCCCTGTCAGGATCGTGAACAGCGCGACCAGGACCAGGGCGGGGCGGAGATGGCGGATCATCAGTTCATTCCCAGAACGGTGAGGACGAGGTCGATCAGCTTGATGCCGATGAAGGGCGCCACCAGGCCGCCAAGCCCGTAGATCAGCAGGTTGCGGCGCAGCAGGGCCGCCGCGGCGATCGGCGTGAACTTCACGCCGCGCAGCGCCAGCGGCACCAGGGCCACGATGATGAGCGCGTTGAAGATCACGGCGGACAGGATCGCGGTCTGCGGCGAGTGCAGGCGCATGATGTTGAGCGCCTGCAGGCCAGGGTAGGTCACGACGAAGATCGCCGGCAGGATGGCGAAGTACTTGGAGACGTCGTTGGCAATCGAGAACGTGGTCAGGCTGCCGCGGGTGATGAGGAGCTGCTTGCCAATCTCGACGATCTCGATGAGCTTGGTCGGGTCGCTGTCGAGGTCGACCATGTTGCCGGCCTCGCGCGCCGCCT
>CAXSES010000315.1:0-3935 GCA_964236225.1 uncultured Acetobacteraceae bacterium | reverse complement strand
GATCCGATCCGCCGCCCAGCCGGGCACGTCACCCTCGCTCATCCCTGCCTCCCGATCCCACTCGCAGCAAGGAAGGCCAGGGGCTCTGCCCCTGGACCCCGCCAAAGGCTCGCCTTTGGAAACCTCGACGAAGACCTGCGGCACACCCCGGCCGCATGGTCTAGCCGATCAGCTCGCTCTGCCGCTCGTCCCGCCGCCGCCCCGGCTTCCTGGCCACCACGCCCCCCGCCCCCGCGACAGCCGCCGCCAGGTCGGCCGCCGGAACCGTCGCCCCGGCGCACACCCGCGCCAGCAGGTCCGCCTGCCCGGCCTCCAGCCGCACCAGCCGCCCCAGCACGTTCAGCACCGCCAGAAGCTCCGTCGTGTACTCCGCGAGCCACCCCGAAGGCCCGATGTCGCCCAGCGGCGAAGGCGCCCGCCGGTCCCCGATCATCGGCCGGCTGCGGTCCCGTCCCCGGTAGCTGAACCACTGCGCCAGCACCCGCTTGCCCGACACCTCGTACGCCCACACCTCGGGCGCCACGTTCTCCACGCGCCCCGCGCCCACCCGCAGGCACCGCGCCGCCGCGTCGTAGCCGATCGCCTCCGGCATCCCCTCCGGCGTGGACGGGATGCCGCCGCCCTCCGGAACCTGCGGCCGCTCGCCCGCCGGCAGGCGCGGCGGCGCGGCCGGCCGCCCCTGCGCCGGATCGGCGAACCGCTCGCCGAACGTGTGCAGCCACACCACCTCGCGCCCCAGCGCCACCGCCTCGGCGAACAGCGCACCGTCCGCCGTGATCGGGATGCGCAAGCCGGGCTGCACCAGATCGGGCGCGAACCGCGCGGTATAGGCCGGGTGTGCCGCAATCGCGGCGATGTAGGCGAACAGGTCTTCGGCGGAGACGGGCGCGGAATAGACCTCTCCCAGTTTTGCCAGGACGGCAGGCCGCAGGTTCGGCGCGGTCCCGGCGCTGTCCGCCCAGAGCGGAATGATTCGACCACCCCGTCCGTTATAGTGGTCCAAGTCAGGCACCAATCCCGTAAACGATAAACCCGGACCTACACTTGGCGATGTATTTTTGAGCGCAGTGAGATACGTCTGCTTTGACGAGTGTATCGACCACAGCGTCGGATTAGGCCGGTTGAGCAGCCGATTGTCCGGGATGATCCACTGGCGATCAAACGACCGAAAACCGTAGTGTATTGGTGTGACAACCCGCCCCGCATCCATGCCGACGGGTGCCACGCGCCGTTCATGGCCCGGGAGCCCTTCCGACAGAACCTTACCGGTGTGCCGGTCGCCCAACTCGCCATCCGAGCCATGCGGATGGAACAGCAATTCTTTCTTGGTCGCGTCCCTCTCTGACACTAGCGCCCGCCAACGATCTGCCAACGACTGCTTATCTGGCGCGATCACCCACGTCCGCCCCGGCATCACCCCCGACCCGTTATAGGCGAACAGCGCGTCCAGCGCCGGATACGTCGCCCACCCCCCGCTCGCTGCCGGCAGGAACGCCGCCCGTCCCTCGCTCGGGCAGTCCACCCACCCCTCCCCGTCCAGCGACAACCCGCCCAGCGCCGCGAATTTCTGCTCGCGCCGCGCCGCCGGCAGCGCCCGGTAGCGCACCCGCGCCACCCGCCCCGCGTCCGCCCGCCCGCTGCGCGCCACCATCACGATGCACACAGGCTGCTGCACCCCCTGGAAGATGCGCCCCGACACCGCCGGCTGGTGCCCCTCCGGCGAGCAGTCGACCACCCACACCTCGTCCGCCGTCCGCCGCAGGTCGTCGCGCATCGCCTGGAACCCCGGCCCGTTCAGGAACCCGGCCACCGTGATGAAGCACACCACGCCCCGCCGCCCCTCTCCTCCCTGCGCCGATCCGTCGCCGAACACCTTCCACGTCGCCCAGCGCCAGAAATACACGTACAGGTTCCGCAGGTGCTTCGCGTGCGCCCCCACCCCCCACTCCGCCGGCGGCAGCCAGCGGTCCAGCGGCGAGTCATACCCCTGCCGTCCGCCCTTCCCAGCCCTGTCGCCGCGCAACCCAACCGTCTTCTTCGTGCGCGCCTCGATCCACCCGCCCCGCCCCTTCGCCTTTTCCTTGTACGGCGGGTTGCCGATCACCACCGTGATCGGCTCCCCCCGCTTGATCGCGTTCGCCTGCTGCCGCGACTCCGCCAGCGGCTTGAGCATCTGCGGGATGTATTTCTCCTCCGCATACGGATCGCCGAGCGTGTCCGTGACGTACAGCCGCAGCCGCACCTCGTCCGGCACCGTCCCGCGCACCCGCAGCAGGTCCGCGACCTCCGCCATCAGCCGCAACTGCGCCACCGCGAACGGCCCGAATTTCAGCTCGAAGCCGATCACCCGCGCCAGCGCCGCCCGGATCACCCCCGGCACCGCGCCTGCCCCCTGGTCCGCCCGCGTCGTCTCCGCGATCCTGCGGAGCACGCCGAGCAGGAACGTCCCCGTCCCCACCGCCGGGTCCGCGATCGTCACCTCGGGCGAGGCCAGCCCGTCCGCGACCCCGAACCGCGCCGGATCGCGCAGCGCCTCGTCCACCAGCCGCACCATCGCCGTGACCACTTCCGGCGGCGTGTAGTACGACCCCGTCTGCTTGCGCAGCTCGTTGTCGTACGCTTCGAGAAAATGCTCGTAGAAGTACAGCCACGCCTCCGGGTCGCCCCTGCCGATCACCGCCCAGTCCACCGCGTCCAGCACCCGCGTCAGCGTGCCGATCGACGTGGCCAGCGCCTTCTGCCCGTCCACGTCGTCGGTCAGCACCCGGAACGCCGCCCCGATCACCGTGTTGGTCCTGCCCAGCCCCCTCGCCACCCGCGACAGGTCGCCCGCCAGCGCGATGCCCTGCGCGCGCGCCATCAGCATCCCGAACGTGACCGCCTGCGCGTACCCGTCCGCGAACTCCGCGTCGCTCGCGTCGGGGAACAGCAGCCTGCGCCAGTCCTCCGCCAGCCCCGCGAGCGCGGGCACCCCCGCCGCGAGCTGCTCCTCCACCTCGTCGCGCAGCAGCCTGCACAGTCCCGCGCTCACCTCCGCCAGCGCCCGCGCGCTGGTTGGCGCCACCGGCGCCCAGCGCAGGAAATCCCCGAACAAACGCTCCAGCGACGCCGGCGCGCGCAGCCCCGCCCCTGCCGTCTCGACGTCGCCCTCCAGCCGCACGACCTCGCCCTGCAACGCCCCGCCCCGCCACAGCGAGAACGAGTTGCCGTCGGTATACATCAGGTTCGGCAACGATCTCAGCCTGGCCCACTGCCCGCGGTCGTGCTCGTCGCGGAACCGCCGCGGATCGGCCCCCTTGCCCGCCGCCTTGACCTCGATGAAGCCGACCAGCGCGCCCCCCACCGTGACCGCGTAGTCCGGCCGCGTCCTCATCTCGGACAGCGTCGTCTCGCCGACCGCCACCACGCTCCCGGCCCTGAACAGCAGGATCGACGCCATTTCTGCGAGCAGCGCCTCAAGCGGCGCGCGAAGCTGGTCCTCCGGAGCGCCAACTGCCCCCTTGCCCGACAGCTTCGCCTTGAGCGATGCCCCGAAGCGCGAAACCGCGTCGTCCAGCAAAGACGAAGCCTTGGCCATGCCACCCTGCCATCAACTGGGCGCCACAACCGGGGCGCGTGCCGCCGCCAATACGCGCCTGCCCCGCAAGCCAGGCAAGCAAGGCCGGGCTCTGCCCAGACCCGCAAAGGGTCCGAGGACCCTTTGATCCCATGACTTAAAGGCACCTCAAAAAATTCAGTTCCCGAGTTTAAGTGTCAACAAAAACAACTTCTTATGGCTAAATGACAGCCAGTTTCGGTGATTCTTCGAGGTGCCCTTAAGAGAAGGCGGTCCAGGGGACCTTCCCCTGGCGGGGTTTGGGGCAGAGCCCCAACCTTGCCTTGCCTCACGCATTCAGCCTGAACAGCACCACCGCCAGCGCCTCGACCTCGTAGCG
>CAXSES010000314.1:1221-3958 GCA_964236225.1 uncultured Acetobacteraceae bacterium | reverse complement strand
GTCCCCCACGCGACGCGCCCCGGCGTCCTGCACTGCGGGCACACCGCGACCCACTGCCCGTGCACGGTGCCGCACGAGCCGCAGCGCCAGGCCGGGTCGGACGGCGCGCTGGCCGCGTGGCGCAGCGCCTCGCGCGCCGCGTCCGGCTGCTCCTCCGCCTCTGCGATGTCTGCCTGCAGCAGCCAGACTCGCTGCTGGTCGAGCCCGCCCGCCCGCGCGCGGTCGAGCTGCGCGCGCGCGCTCGCGACCTGGCCCGCGTCGAGGTGCAGGCGGGCGAGCAGCAGGTGCGTCTCCGGATGGTCCTCCATCACCGTGCCGACCAGGCCTTCCGCGGCGCGCAGCCGCTCCAGCGCGCCGCTGGCCGGGGCGAGGGCGAAGGCGGCGACGTCTGGGTGCGGCGCCAGGCTCCAGCAGCGGCGCAGCACGTCGATCGCCCTGGCTTCCTTGCCCTGCTCGCGCAGGCGGCGGGCGTAGGCGATCGCGGCCGGCGCCAGGGCGGGGTCGGCCTCGAAGGCGCGCCGCGCCAGCTTGCGGCCCTCGGCGGGGTCGGCCTGCTCCTCCGCGGCGGCGGTGGCGAAGACGGCGAGCGGGGCGTCCGGCGCGGACAGGGCCAGCGCCTCGCGCCAGTCATGCGTCTGCACAGCGATCTGGGCGCGCTCGGTGCGCAGCCAGGCGGCGCCGGGATGGGCGGCCTCCGCGCGGCGGGCGTACTCGGCCGCGGCGATCCAGTCCTGGCGGGCCAGCGCCTGGCGCAGCAGGCCGCGCAGGCCCAGGAAGCCGGCATCCTTGCGCTCGGCCAGCTCGCGGAAGATCGCCTCGGCCTCGTCCTCGCGCCCGGAGATGCGCGCGGCCTGGGCGGCGAGCAGCAGGGTCTGCGGCGTGTCGCCGAGCAGGCGGCGCGAGCGGGCCGCCTCGCGCCGCGCCTCGCCTCCGTCGCCGGCGGCCAGCGCCAGCAGGCTCTGCGTCACGGCGAGGTCGCCGCGCCGGCGCTGGCGCAGCGCGCCCCGTGTGGAGAGCCATTGCGGCACGCGCAGCAATCCTGAGACGAAGCGGGCCAGCGCGTAGAGCACCCCGAACAGCACAGCGAGCGCCAGCACGGCGACCGGCACGGAGGCCTGCACGACGTAGCTGCCGAAATGCAGCACGAACTGCCCGGGCAGGTGGGCGACGAACCAGGCGATCGTGACGACGACCGCGGCGAGGACCAGGAGCGAGACGGCGCGCAGCATCAGGAATGCGCCACGAGCGAGGACAGCGCGGCGCGGGCATCGAGGAGCTGGCGCGCCTGGGCGAGCCAGGGCGCCATGGCTTGCCTCGCCGGCCCCTGCAGGCTCTCCACGATCTCCACTGTGCCGGGCAGGTCGCCGGCGCCCATCGCGTCGCCGGCGCGGGCCAGCACGCCGGCGGCGGGGTCGCCGACGATCACCTGGTCGCCCTGGCGGACCACGACGGCCTGCTGCACGCGCGACCACATGCGGCCCAGGAACGGCCGCTGCGCGTTCTGCGGCTGGCTGGCCTCGCGGGCGGCCTCGGCAGCGTCGGCGAAGGAGAGGCGCAGCGCGGCCTCGGTGGGCGGGGCCGTGTCGGCGTAGCGGGCCAGAGCGGGCGGCGCGCCGGCGATCGGGCCGAGCTTGCGGCCGGCCGCGAGGTTGTCCTGCGCGGACTGGAGCTGGGCCATGGAGCCGGCGCGGGCGGCGAGCCCCGCCACCTTGCCGGAGGACTGCTCCACCGTGGCGAGGCGGCCGTCGAGCGCGTCGACCTTGCCGGACAGCGCGGCGAGCGCCGCCTTGTCCTGCGCGGCGCCGGCGTCGATCCGCCCGCCCAGGCTCGCGGCGAGGGCGTCGCGCGCCGCCTTGTCCCGGGCGTCGCCGTCGTCGATGCGCTTGGCGAGCGCGGCCTGCGCGGCGTCGATCCGCCCGCCGAGCGCCGCGGTGAGCGCGGTGGCGGCGGCTCCGGCCTGCGCCGTGGTGGCGTCGATCCGCCCGCCCAGGGCGTTGGCCAGGGCGTCGCGGGCGGCCTTGTCCGAGGCCTGGGCGGCGTCGAGCTGCTTCGCGAGCGTGGCCTGCGCCGCGTCGAGCTGCCTGCCGAGTGCGGCCACGGCGGCGGCGCCGGCGGCGGTCGCCTGGGCCACGCCAGCGTCGGTGCGGCCGGACAGGGTGTTCACGTCGGCCTGCTGGCGCGCGGCGAGCTGGTCCTGCCGCCCGGCGATGGAGTCCAGGCGGCGCGCCAGCTCGGAGATGTCGGTGGACGCCACCGGCGCCGGCTTCTCCAGCGTGGCGAGGCGCTGCTCGATCGGCGCGAGGTTGGGCGCGGGCCGGCCCTCCAGCGCGGCGAGGCGGGCCTGCGCCTTGTCCAGCTCGGCGGCGAGGCCGTCGCGCCCCTGCCTGGCGGCCTGCACCTGGCCGTCAAGGTCCTGCACCCGCGCCGCGTCCTGCGTCACCGAAGCCGGCACCGGCGGATGGCTCCAGCCATAGGCCAGCGCGCCCGCCTCCAGCGCCACGCCGAGCAGCGCCAGCCCGCCGAGCGTGGCGCCGAGGCGCCCGGAGCGCGCCGCAGCCGCCACCTCGCCCGACCCCGCCGCGCCTGAGCCAGAGCCATAGCCGCCCTGGCCACCGTACCCGGGCGCGCCAGATCCCGGGCCGCCGAACCTGGGCCCGGCGGAAACGGGCGCGTCAAAGGCAGGCGCGTCGAGGGCGGGCGACGCGGGACCGGACGTGCCGGAAGGCGGGGCGCCCTG
>CAXSES010000314.1:0-1121 GCA_964236225.1 uncultured Acetobacteraceae bacterium | reverse complement strand
GGACGCCCGGGCATGGTGTCAGGACGCCCGGGCGAAGAGGCGCGGCGCTCAGGCGAAGATGTCGTCCGGGCTGTCGGCGCGCAGCTCGGCCCCCAGCTCCGCGCCGAGGCGCTCGGCGTCGTCGGCGCTGCCGTGGCGCGAGCGCTTGAGCAGGAACGAGCCGTCCTCGCGCGCCACCAGGCCGGTCAGGTGCAGGCGCGCCGCCTCCCCGGGCAGGGCGGGGAGCAGCCGGGCGTAGCCGCCGATCGGCGTGCGGCACGAGCCGTCGAGCACCTGCAGCAGGGCGCGCTCCGCGGTGGACACGGCGCGCGCCTCTGGGTCCTCGATGCCGGCGAGCAGCTCGCGCAGGTCGGCGTCGTCCTCGCGCACGGTGATGCCGACGATGCCCTGGCCGGCGGAGGGCACCATGGAGTCGGGGTCGAGCACGACGAAGGAGGCCGGCGTCAGCCCGAGGCGGCGCAGCCCGGCGAGCGCCAGCAGGCTGGCCGAGCACGTGCCGGCGGCGACCTTGTCGAGGCGGGTCTGCACGTTGCCGCGCATCATCGCCACGCGCAGGTCGGGGCGCGCGTGGAGGAGCTGCGCCTGGCGCCTGACGGAGGAGGTGCCGATCAGGCCGCCGGCGGGCAGGGCCTCGTAGGGGTCGGCGGGGTCGGGCGCGCCGCAGTCCGGGCCGAGGATCAGCACGTCGCGCGCGTCCTCCCGCCGCAGGCAGCAGGCGAGCACGATGCCGGGCGGCAGCGCCGTCTCCAGGTCCTTGAGGCTGTGCACGGCGAAGTCGATGCGGCCATCGGCCAGCGCCTCGTGGATCTCCTTGGCGAACAGGCCCTTGCCGCCGATCTCGGCGAGCAGGCGGTCCTGCACCGCGTCGCCGGTGGTGCGGATCGCGTGTTCCTGGAACACCGGGTTGTCGCCGAACAGCGGCGCGCGCAGCACCGGGCAGAAGCGCGACAGCAGGGCGAGGAAGTTGCGGGTCTGGGTCAGCGCCAGCGGCGAGCCGCGGGTGCCCACGCGCAGCGGCAGGCTGCGTTCGTGCGAGACGACCGAGGAGTTCCTGTGCGTGGCGGGCGGATTCTGGGACAAGAACGGCGCGTCGGACATCGCGTTGTCCTATTACCCGACGC
>CAXSES010000313.1:0-3958 GCA_964236225.1 uncultured Acetobacteraceae bacterium | reverse complement strand
TGCTTGCTGACGGTTGCTCGACGACGTCTCCCCTGGCTAGCTGACGGTGCGCCCGAGGACCATGCCCGCCGTTCGGTCGGCGAGCTGGCCGAGCAGCGCGCTCATGCGGGCCACCAGCTCCGCCGTGCCCTTGCCCGCATCGGGCGCGGTCAGGCGGAAGGAGCGAGTCACCAGCGGCAGCTTGTCGCTGGCGCGCAGCACGGAGACCTGCGCCGCGAGCGTGAGCGTGCCGTCGTGGCCGGAGTCGAAGCGGTCGACCTGCACCTCCACCAGCAGGTCGGGACGCGACGAGATCACGCCCTGCGCCGCCGTGACCTGGGTGCCAGGCAGGCGCTGCGACAGGTCCTCGGCCATCACCCGGCCCACCATGTCGCCGAGCGGCTCGCCCCAGACCTGGGTGCTGGCGACGTCGAGCCTGTAGTCGCCGTCGCCGCGCACGATGCCGTTGCGGTCGAGGTAGCCGGCGATCCCGGGCTGGCGCACCTCCAGCACGGCGGGGCCTCCTGTCTGCGGCGTGCCCGCGACCGGCGCCAGCGCGAAGTAGCTGGTGCTCGCGGAGGCGCAGCCAGCGACGCCGGCAAGCAGCAGCAGGCCCGCCGCGCGGGCCATGGCGTGGGTCATCGGTTGCCCGCCTGGCTGGTGCGGCCGAGGATCAGCGCGCTCGGGTTGCGGTTGAGGTAGTCGGCCAGCAGGCGCACCGAGCGCACCGCGTCGTTGGCCTGGGCGAGGACGCGCTCCAGGCTGCGCTGGAAGTCGGAGTCCGCCCCGTAGGCGGTGCCCAGGCCGGCGAGGGCCGCGTTGGCGTGCTTCAGCGTGTCCTGGAGCTGGGCCGAGATCTCCGGCAGGCGCTTGAGAGTCGGCTGCAGCCCGGCATCCGTGTCGTGCACAAGGACCTGCGCGTCGCGCATCGTGGCCGACAGGGAGCGCAGGGTGCTCTTCAGCTCGGGGCCGCCCACGGTGCTGTTCAACGTGGCGATCAGGGCGTTGGCGTTCTCGCCGATCTGCGCGAACGGGATCTGCTGGAGCTTGGTCGCCACGTCGCTGACGGCGCTCATGACGTTGTCGAGGCCGCCCGCCTGGCTGGGCACCACCACCGCGTCGTCCTCGAGCGTGATGCCCGCCTGCTTCGCGTTCGGCACGAAGGCCATGGTGATGTTCTTCTGCCCGGTCACGTAGCTGACCGTGTCGATCTCTGCGCGCATGCCCTGGCCGACGAGCGCCGCCAGCACCTTTGTGGGGTCCGCCTTGGCCACGTAGCTGTCCGCAGGGAACACCCGCTCCGGCTGGATCTCCATGGCGACGCGGACCTTGGTGACGCCGGTGTTCGGGTCGAGCAGGAGCCTGACGTCGGTGACGCTGCCCACCTGTATCCCGAACACGTCGACGCCAGACCCGGTGCCCAGGCCGGCCACTGAGCTCTGCAGGTAGGTGACGAGCGGGATGCGCTGGTTGAAGCCGGCGGCGTCGGCCTCGGCCTTGTTCGAGTAGAGGCGGAACTTGGCGCCGTCGGCGGCCATCGGGCCTTCCCAGGTCTCCCTCGGGGAGTCGAAGGACACCCCGCCGGAGATCACGGCCTGGAGGCTCTCGAACTCGACGTGCAGCCCCTGGGCGCCAAGGTTCACGTTGATGCCGGAGGTGTTCCAGAAATGCGTCTGGGCATGGACGAACTTGTCGTAGGGCGCATGCACGAAGGCGGTCACAGTGACCGCGCCGTGGCCGTTGCCGAGGTCGTAGCCCAGCACCTCGCCGGCCGGGATGTCGCGGTAGAAGATCGGCGATCCCTCGCTCAGGGCGCCGATGGTGCCCGCCTCGAGCGTGTAAGTGTGCCCGGGCTCGTCCGAGCGCACGCCGGGGGGCTGCTCCAGCCCGACGAAGTCCTTCTTGGGGCTGCCGCCGGGCTCGCCGGGATCGATCCCGATGAAGGCGCCCGACACGAGCGTCTCCAGCCCGGAGATGCTGCCGGAGGTGATGCGCGGCTTGACGACCCAGAACCGCGCGTGGTCGGTCAGGACGTGCTCGCCCTGGCTGTTCATCCGCACCTTGACGACGACGTGGCTCAGGTCGCGGGCGAGCGCGATGTCCTCGACCGTGCCCAGCCCCACCGCCTTGTGCTTCACCTGGGTCTGGTTCGCGGTGAGGCCGTCGGCCGTGTTGAAGGTGATGGTCGCCAGCGGCCCGCGATCGTTCAGCGCCCGCACGCCGAGGTAGCCCGCCACCAGCAGCGCCACGACAGGGATGATCCAGACCAGCGACAGGTGACGCCGGCGCACGCTCGCCCGGGCCACGGGCTTGGCGTCCGCGCGAGGCTTGTCGGCGCCCGTGGGCGGCGTGCCGGGACCGGACGGAGGGGGGGCGTTACCGCTCATTCAGCGCTCCTCGGCGCCGCAACGGGGTCGCGTCCCGAGCCGGCGGGTTTCGGGTGCCTCGCGCGTCGCGTCATGCGCGTGCCCCGCCCAGGCGGGCCTCGTCGCGCGCCGTCGCGGCGGACGCCAGGGCGGGACTCGTCCCGTACAGCGAGAGCGAGGCCGCGATCTCTGGCGCGTCGGCGAGGTCGGCGCCGGACTGGCCGGCCGCGTCCCACATCAGCCGGGAGTCGAAGCTGCGGGCCGCGACCATGGTCAGCACGACCACGGAGGCGAAGTAGATGTCGCCGTTCTCCGGGCGGATCGTGGTCAGCAGCCCGATCTGCACCAGCGCCACCAGAGTGGACAGCAGGAAGACGTCCAGCATCGACCAGCGCCCGACCGCCTCGACGATCCTGTGCAGCCTGGTGCGCCCGCGCAGCGCCCAGGCGCTGCGCCGGTGCGTCGTGACCATCATCAGGATCAGGGCGATCAGCTTGGCGCCCGGCACCATGATGGAGGCGAAGAACACCAGCGCCGCCAGCGGCCACATGCCCGCCTCGCCGAGCTGCCTGACCGTGCTCATGATCGTGTCCGGCTGGCTGCGGCCGTAGCGCACCACGGTCATCACCGGCAGCAGGTTGGCCGGCAGGTAGAACACCAGCGAGGCCAGCACCAGCGACCAGGTGGTGGCCACGCTGCGCGGGGTGCGCAGCCGCAGCGTCGAGTGGCAGCGCGTGCAGCGCTGGCCGGGCTCCGCCTGGTGCACCCTGTGGCAGCTCGTGCAGCTTATGCGCTGCGTCCCGCCCGAGAGCGGGGCGCCGGACAGGCCGCGGCGATCCATCTCCTCCCACACCGCCTCGTGGTCGAGCGAGGCGTCGGCGGCGGCGCTCGCCAGCATGCAGGCGCCGATCGCGTAGAGCGCCGGGCCGATGGTCACGGTGGCGATCGCCTCGAGGCGGCTGAAGGCGACGAACACGCCGAGCATGAACACCTCGACCATCGCCCAGGGGCGCACCGTGTCCAGCCATGCGAAGGCCTGGGGGAGGCCGCGCGGCGGGTTGGCGGTGCGCAGGCCGACCAGCACCCAGAGCATCAGGCCGAGCTTGACCGCCGGCATCACGATCGCGGTCAGGAGCACCAGCAGCCCCAGTTCAGGCAGGCCATGGTTGCTGAGGGAGATCGGCCCGGTGAGCATGGTGGACGGAAAGGACCGCCCGAGCGCGCGCAGGCCGAGGAACGGCATGCCGACCGCCAGCAGCAGCATCGCCGCCGCGGCGATCGTGAAGGCGAGGCTGTAGGTCAGGGGGTGGGCGCGGCCGCGCCGCAACGGGGTGTCGCAGCGCAGGCAGTGCGCCGCCTGCTTCGCCTTGACGGGGGGCACCCTCTGGAACTGGCCGCAGGCCAGGCATTCCCGCAGGTGGCCGTGGGTCGGCGGGGGAGGTGTGTCGAACTCTGGCATTGCGCTGCACAACGTGGCAGGGCGCGCCGTGTTGCACCAGGGCCGCCGGGGCACAGGAAGCAAGGCCGGGCTCTGCCCAGACCCGCCCCTGCTTCAAGGCGGGGGGCGAGCCCCCTCGCCTGGCCCTTCCAACGACCCAAGAGGGTCGTCGGAA
>CAXSES010000312.1:0-3990 GCA_964236225.1 uncultured Acetobacteraceae bacterium | reverse complement strand
AGCCGCAGCCCCTCCGGCGCCGCCAGTCCCCGCCCCCGCGCCGGCCGCCTCGGCATCACCGCCGCAGCGAACCCCAGCTTGGCCGCCTCCTTGAGCCGCGCCTCCGCCTGCGCGACCTGTCGCACCTCGCCCGACAGCCCGACCTCGCCGAAATACACCGCATCAGCCCGCGTCGGCGTCTCGGTCGCCGCCGAGGCCAGCGCGGCGGCCACCGCGAGGTCCGCCCCCGGCTCGGCCACGCGCAGGCCGCCCGCGATGTTGAGGTACACGTCGCCCGCGCCCACCTTGAGCCCGCAGCGCGTGTCGAGCACAGCGATCAGCATCGCCAGCCGGTTGCTGTCCCAGCCCACCACGCTGCGCCGCGGGCTGGCGCCGTTCGCAGGCGCCAGCAGCGCCTGGATCTCCACCAGGATCGGCCGCGTGCCCTCCAGCCCCGCGAACACCGCCGAGCCCGCGATGTTGCCGCGCCGCTCGGCCAGGAACAGCGCCGAGGGGTTAGCGACCTCGCTCAGCCCGTGCTCGGTCATGGCGAACACGCCGATCTCGTCGGTGGCGCCGAAGCGGTTCTTGGCGCCGCGCAGGATGCGGAACTGGTGGCCGCGGTCGCCCTCGAAGTGCAGCACCGCGTCGACCATGTGCTCCAGCACCCGCGGCCCCGCGAGCGCGCCGTCCTTGGTGACGTGGCCCACCAGCACCAGGCTGAACCCGCGCGTCTTGGCCAGCCGGATCAGCTCGAAGCCGGCCGAGCGCACCTGCGTGACCGTGCCCGGCGCGCTCTCAATGCTGTCGACCCACATCGTCTGGATCGAGTCGATCACCACCAGGGCGAGGTCGCGCTCCGCCTCCAGGCTGGCCGCGATCTCGCGCACCGAGGTCGCCGCCGCGAGCTGCATCGGCGCGTCCGCGAGCCCGAGCCGCGCCGCGCGCATCCGCACCTGGTCCACCGACTCCTCGCCGGTGATGTAGAGCACCCGTGGCCCGCCCCGCGACAGCGCGGCCGCCGCCTGGAGCAGCAGGGTGGACTTGCCGATGCCCGGGTCGCCGCCGACCAGGATCGCCGACGCCGCGACCAGCCCGCCGCCCAGCACCCGGTCCAGCTCCGCGATGCCGGTGCACAGCCGCGCCGGCGGCTCCGCCTCGCCGGCGAGCCCCACGAACTCGATCCGCCGCCGCCTGCCCGGGGCGGCCCCCGCCGACGGCGCGGCCCCCAGCCCCGGCCCGCGCGCGCGCGCCTCCACTGGCTCCTCGACGACTGTGTTCCACTCGCCGCACGACTCGCAGCGCCCCGCCCATTTCGGCGTGACCGCGCCGCAGCCCTGGCAGACGAAACGCAGCGCCGCGCGCGCCATCAGCCCACCCGCCCGCCGCCGCCCGGTTCGCCGTCGCCCGCCCCGCTGCCGCCTGGCCCGCCACCGCCTGGCCTGCCACCGCCTGGCCCGCCGCCCGTCCAGCCCCTCGGCACCAGGCGCAGCCGCGCCCCGAGGCCGGGGCGCGCCGCCGGTTCCTCGCCCTGCGCCGGATCGCTCGCCCCGGCCCCGGCCGGCGCGTCGACGAAGCGGAACAGGTAGCCGTCCGGGTCCATCACCTCGAACCCCGCCGCAGCCCCGCCCTCGCCGCGCGCCGCGAGCGGCCGGTGGATGCGCCCGCCATAGGCCAGCACCGCGGCATACAGCGCCTCCGCGTCGCCCACCGCGACCTGCAGCGTCAGGCCGCGCCCGTGCGGATACTCCAGCGCGCCCGCGCCCGCCTGCTCCAGCACCAGCTCCGCCCCGCCATGCGCGAGGCCCGCCCAGCCCTGGGCCGCGCCGCCATCGAGCAGCGCGAAGCCGAGCACGTCGGTGTAGAACCGCAGCGAGCGCGACAGGTCGGCGCAGCCCAGGCGCGGCAGCACGGCCGTCACCGCGGCAGGCCAGGGCAGGAAGCAAGGTTGAGGCTCTGCCTCAAACTCCGCCAAAGGCAGGCCTTTGGAATCCATTTGTTCAGGCAAGGCCGGTCCGGGGGCGGCGGAGAGGAAGTCCGGCCCTGCCTGCTGCCTTCCACCGGTCTCAGCGCGTCGCAGGGGCGCCCTGCGCTCCCCCCGCCGGCGCCGCCACGAACAGGTGAAGCCCGATCGAGGCCTGCGGCGGCTGCGGCGCCGTCACCGCGTTCAGCACCCATTGCCGCCCGGCCAGCGTCGCCTGCCAGACGCGCTGGCTCACGCCGCGATGCTGGGGATCGCTGAAATCGCCCTGGCGCGTGGCGGTCGTGCCGCCCTGGCTCAGCGCCTCGCCGACGTAGGACACCACGAGCTGCGGGTCGGCATACTCGGACACCGCCTCGCAGCCGCCATCGTCGAGCGAGATCAGCGCGAGGCGCGTGGCCTGGTAGCTGACGTCGAACACCTGCCCCGCCCGCCCGGCGAGGAACGCATCGGCCGCCTGGCGCGGCATCGCCGGCGCGCCCTGCCCGGTGACCCAGCCGCGCAGCCCCGCCACGTCGCCCGGGTAGCGCAGGCAGGTCGCCACGAACAGCCCGACCACCTGCTCGCTGCCGGCCTGCAGGGCCTGCTGCCGGCCCGCGGCGTCGCCAGGCTGCGCCCCGGCCGGAGCCTCGTCGGGCGGCGCATCGAACGCCCCGTCGTCGCCCCGCGCGCCGGACGGCGCCTGGGCCAGGGCCAGCCCCGGCAGCAGCAGCAGGGCGGCCAGCAGGGCGCGCACGGATCGGCCTCGGGTCATCGACGCATCCTCATCCCATAGGAGCCGGTCCAGGGCTCGCTCCCGCCTTGAGGCAGGGACGGGTCCGGGCGGAGCCCAGCCCCGCCTCCCGACAGATCGCCGCCAGGCCCGCCGGCATCACTCCACAGGCGCCAGAAGGAGGGAAGCCTGCAGCCGGTCGTCAAGCCTGACGACCTCGACCACGAGCAACGATTGGTGACGGCCGTGCTGGACGCTGTAGCGGCGCACGGGCGCGTCGGCGCCACCCGGCTCGTTCCCCGGTTCGCCCAGGGTCTGGAACGCCAGCCCCGCCATGCGCATCCGCTGCTCCAGCAGGCTCGACAGCCGCGCCGCATCCACGCTCCCGGCCATCGCGATGCACCCGCCGTCGTCGCGCGACAGCAGGACGAGGGGCCCGGCGCGGGTGCTGGCGTCGTAGACCCGCCCCGGGCCGCGCAGCAGCGCCTGCGCCTGCGCCTCCGCCATCCTGCGGGTGCCGTGCCCCTCCAGCCAGCCGCGCAGCGCCCCGGGCGTCGCGAAGCGCAGGCACGACCCGCCGAACAGCTCCACGAGCTGGCGCGCCTCGATCCACCCCGCCGCGTCGCGCGATGCGGCAGGGGCCGGCGCCAGCGCCAGCGCCGCCGCGAGCGCCGCCAGCCCGGCCGCGCCGCGCGCCACGCCCCGCGGCGCGCCGCGGACGCCCCTGCTCCCGGCCTGCGGGAAAAGGTCACGCGCGGCTGACGTGCGAACGGCCGCAGGTCGGGAAGCGGCGCATGCGATCCGCCATGCCACCAGGACATGGGCGCGCGGAGCAGGAGGGCGGCGGCGCGGCATCTCGCGACACAGCACCGGGAACCGGCGCAGGGCAAGCCCGCGCGAGGCGACGGACCCGGGACGCGCGCCCGGCACCGCCGCTGTTCTGCGGCGCGATCCCCGCACTCCGCCGATTCGCAAAAAGCAGGGCTGGCCCCGCCCATCGCCCGAAGGCGCGACCCGCCAGAGGCGAGCCGTCCCTGGACTGGCCCCTGCCAGGTACTGGAGCCCAAGAGCCTGCCTTTGGCGGATGGGGCGGCGCCTCAACCCTGCCGGCCCGGCCCGCCGCATCGCACAAACCTGGCACGCAACTTGCTGTGATCGCCACGACGCCTGCGATCCGCCACGCCGCCCGGACGCGGGCGTGCACGGCGCGGCATTCCACGACACAGCACCCGGGATCACGACATGGCAGGCCTGCGCGGGGCGATCGAACCGAGGCGTCCCCCCACCCTGTTCGCCGCCTTCCCGGCGAGGCCCGGCG
>CAXSES010000311.1:0-4002 GCA_964236225.1 uncultured Acetobacteraceae bacterium | reverse complement strand
GGCAACGAGGCCAGCCTGTCGTGCACCCACGACGCCAACGCCTGGCCGTCGGACCGCTACGCCGGCCTGCCCGCGCCGCGCGGGGACGAGCGCGTGACCCTGTGGGTGCAGAACAGCCACGCGGCCCCGATCCCCGCCGGCGCCGTGTCGCTCGACCGGATGGGCGAGGAGGCGCCGGTCACGCTGGAGCGCGAGATCCCGCCCTTCGCCAGCGTCGCGATCGACGTCGGCGCGCTCATGCCCGGCCTGCGCTGGCCGTCGCAGATCGAGGTGCGCTCCGGCCGCCACTTCGTCCGCCCGCGCTACGAGATCACCCGCGCCGGGCGCACCCGCATCGCCCACATGAACGTCGAGCGCGCCGACCTTCGCCCCGATCCCGGCATCCCCACGCTGTCGCCGCTGCTGGGGCGCGGCTACATCCTGCCGTTCCCGGTCCTGCCGGCGGCGCGCTTCCGCTCGATCGTGCAGCCCACGCCGATGGCGGAGCGCCAGCACAGCCTGCCGCTGCGCCTGGACCTGTTCGATTCGGAAGGCGCGCTGCTTGCCGGGCGCTTCCTCGGCAACCTGCCCAGGATGTTCGACGTCGGCCTCGACCTCGCGGAGCTGTGCGAAGGGCTGGACCCCGCCGCCCGCGCCCGGCTCGACGAGGAGGGCGGCCACGCGGACCTCGCCTACGATTTCCGCGACGGCGGCGAGGCGGATGGCTGGATGCACGCCCTGGTGCGCTACGAGCACCGCGACAGCGGCCACGTCGCCGAGAGCAGCTTCGGCAGCCACATCTTCAATACCGCGATGACCTACCGCGACGAGCCGCAATCCTACTCGGGCCCGCCGCCCGGGCTGTCCACCCGGCTGTTCCTCAGGCTCGGCCAGGGGCGGCGACGCTCCTTCACGCACCTGAGCTACGCCGCCTCCGCGCCCTGGCACCCCCGCTCCAGCACCGCGCTGCTGCTGCACGACAGCGCCGGCGAGGTCATCGCCGAGGAGCCGCTCTCCATCGCCTGCTGCGGCTCGCGCCTGGTGTTCCCGGACGCGGTGTTCGGCGACGCGAGGCTGCGCGAGGCGGGCGCCGACGGCTACGTGATCATCCGCGACCAGACCTGCCGACTGTTCGGCTACCACGGCCTGATGGACGACCGCGGCGGCTTCTCGCTGGACCACATGTTCGGCTTCTGAGACGGACCGTGGGCAGGGCGGCCCGTGCAGGGAAGGAAGCGGGGTCGAGGCCCCGCCCTTGAGCATGGGCCTCAAACTCCGGCAAAGGCTCGCCTTCGGGACTCATTCCTTAAAGAATGCCGGTCCAGGGGCGGCTCGCCCCCGCCTTGAAGCAGGGGCGGGTCTGGGCGGAGCCCAGCCTTGCTTGCCGCGCGTCGCCATCAAGCCCTGTCGGCGGGTATCCTATGCGTCCTGCGTCGCGGCCGACGGGACCGCTACTGTGCGGGCGCCTGCATCGGCGGCGTCGCCTTGTCGCCAAGGAGCTGGCGGTTGATCTGGTCCAGCTCCCTGTCCTCCCGGGAAAGCTGCGCCCCGGACGGCTTAACGCCCGCGCTCTGCTCGCGCGTGGCGACCTCGCCGAGCGTCGGCTGGTAGGACAGGCCGTTGGCGTGGTTCGCGATCTGGGGCGGCGGCGCTGCGCCTTGCGCGAGGGCCGCGGGCGCCCCGAGCAGGAAGGTTGCGGCCGCGAGACGGATCAAGGTCATCGTCGTGCTCCTGTCTGCCAAAGGGCTCGCACCAGGAACGGCCAAGTCCTGCCCGCGTTCCCGCGCCGCCGCAACCCGGGGGGCTGGACCACGACGGCGCCGGGCCGTCGCGAGCGGCGGCGGGGCGAGGGTGCGGATGGTGGGCGCGACAGGGATTGAACCTGTGACCCCCGCCGTGTGAAGGCGATGCTCTCCCGCTGAGCTACGCGCCCATCCGACCCCGGGCTTCTAGTGGCATCCCCCGCGGCGTGCAACCTTTCCCCCGCGCCGGTCGCGTCCCGGCGCGACCGACGGGCAGGGCCGTGGCCGCACGCCAGGCCAGGTGATTGTGGCTCCCGGACGCCGCGTGCTTTCGAAGCCGCGCGCTTTCCAGGAGCCGGCTCGACCCGGCCCGGATCGTGCGCCATTGTGCCCTGCCGCACCCAGGCCCGGGCGCACCCACGCCCTGGCGCGGCGCGGTCCGGCGCCGGAGCATCCTGGAGGCCACACGTGCCGAGCAGCCCGGCGACCAGCACCCGGACCTGGATCGACCAGGCGCCCGCTTGACCAGCACCCGGCAGACCGCCCGTCGGGCGCGCGTCGCCACGCTTGCCACGCTCGCCGTCGCCACCCTTCTGCCCGCCGCCCGCCAGGCCGCCGCGGCCGCGCCCGCCCCAGTCGCCGTGGCGTACGTGGCCTACGCCGCGGCGCTGCCGGTGCTGCGCCTGCACGCCTCCTACGCGATCGGACCCGCCGCCTACGAGGTGAAGCTGGCGTTCGACACCGCCGGCGTGTTCGGGATGCTGATGCGCGCCCATGTCGACAGCGTCGCCAGCGGCATCCTGTCCGATGGCCGCGCGCGTCCCAGCCGCTACTACGCGGCCGGCACCCTGCGCGGCCAGCCGCACGTCACCCAGATCGACTATCCCGCAGGCGAGCCGAAGGTGGAGCAGCTCGCCCCGCCGGTCGAGAAGGACAACGAGCCGGTGTCCGCGGCCCTGCAGGCCGGCACAATCGACAGCCTCAGCGCCATGGCCGAGCTGGTCGCCTCGGTGGCCCGCACCGGCCGTTGCGACGGCACGCAGCGCACCTTCGACGGCCGCCGCCTCAGCGAGCTGTCCGCGCGCACCGTCGGCGAGGAGACCCTGGCGCCCACCGGACGCTCCACCTTCAGCGGGCGCGCCCTGCGCTGCGACCTGGAGGGGCGCCAGCTCGCCGGATTCGCCAGGGACGCCGACCCGGCCACCGCGGGCAGGCCGCTGCACGGCTCGGCGTGGTTCGCCTCGCTCGCGCCGGGCACGCCCGCGGTGCCGGTGCGCATCAGCTTCGAGACACGCTTCTTCGGCACGGCCACGGCCTACCTCGTCGCGAAGTGATGCCGACGGGCGGCTCAGCAAGGAAGGCCAGGGGCTCTGCCCCTGGACCCCGCCAAAGGCAGGGCCCTTGGAACCCTTCTCTTAAGTAAGGCCGGTCCAGGGGGGGCTGCCCCTGGCGGGTCCCCGCTTGCAGGCATGGGGCAGAGCCCTGGCCTTGCTACCTGACCAGCCCCTCCGCCAGCCGCCCGATCTCGTCGAACCGCAGGGCGATCGCGTCCGCGCCCTCCGCCATCGCCGGCGTGCCGTAGCCCCACCCTGCGTGGATCGTGCGCAGCCCGGCGCCCCGCCCCGCCGTGATGTCGTGCGCGTTGTCGCCCACCATGACCGCGCGCGCCGCCACGCCCCCTGCCAGCGCCAGCGTCCGGCGCACGGGGTCGGGGTCCGGCTTGCGGCGTGCGAAGCTGTCGCCGCCGGTCACGGCCGCGAAGTGCCCGAGCAGGCCCAGCGCCTCGAGCAGGCGGCGCGCCGGCTCCACCGGCTTGTTGGTGCACACCGCCAGGCGCCAGCCCGACCCGCGCAGCCGCGCCAGGCCCTCCGCCACGCCGGGGTAGGGCAGGGTGCGGTCCGCCGCGTGCGCGGCGTAGTCGGCCAGGAACTCGCCCTGCGCGGCGTCGTCCGGCACGGCGCCGGCCTGCGCGAAGAGTCGCCGCACCAGCACCGCCACCCCGTCGCCGACCATCGCCGTCACCTCCGCGTCGCTCACCGCCGGCAGCGCGCGGCGCGCGAGCATCCGCCGCGCGGCGTCCGCGAGGTCCGGCACCGAGTCCACGAGCGTCCCGTCCAGGTCGAACACCAGCGTCCGCATTGCGCCCGGGACCGCCCGGGGCGGCGTGCCGGGTTGCGCGAGGGCTTCTGGCGCGGGATCGCGGCCGGCGTCGCGGCCGTGCGCGGCGCCGTCCGCGGCGAGGAGGCGATCGGCGCCGGCCTTGGCCATGTCGTCTCCTGCG
>CAXSES010000310.1:0-4041 GCA_964236225.1 uncultured Acetobacteraceae bacterium | reverse complement strand
GGGACGCACAACGGCGTGTCGTATGCCGCGCTGTGCGAGCAGGTCCGCCGCGAGGGCCTGGCGACGCGGTGCTTCGCGGTGGACACCTGGGCGGGCGACGAGCACGCGGGGTTCTACGGCGAGGACGTGTTCGCGACGTTCAGCCGGTTCCACGCGCAGCGTTACGCCACGTTCTCGCGGCTGCTGCGCTGCACCTTCGACGAGGCGCTGCCGTACATCCCGGACGCCAGCGTGGACCTGCTGCACATCGACGGGCGGCACCGCCACGAGGACGTGGCGCACGACTTCGCGACGTGGGGGGCGAAGCTGTCGGCGCGCGCGGTGGTGCTGTTCCACGACACCAACGTGCGCGAGCGCGGCTTCGGGGTGTGGCGGCTGTGGGCGGAGCTGCGCGGGCGCCACCCGTCCTTCGAGTTCCTGCACGCGCACGGGCTGGGCGTGCTTCTGGTGGGGGAGGAGGCGCCGGCGGAGCTGTCGGCGCTGTGCGCGCTGGACGCGGCGGGGGTGGCGCGGGTGCGCGAGCGCTTCGCCCGCCTCGGCGAGCGCGGCGAGGTGGAGCAGTCGCTGATGCTTCAGCGCCGGTTCACCGTGGAGGTGCAGGCGGCGGAGGCCCGCGCCCGCGAGTGGGGCGAGCGGCTGGCGGCGGAGGTCGGCGACAGCCCGGCGAGGCTGGCGGTGGCTGAGTCGGAGCGCCGCTCTCTGCGGCTCCGGCTCTCTGCGGCCAAGGCGAACGTGGCGGCGCTGGAGCGCGAGGCGGCGGCGGAGCGGGAGGGCGAGCGCGCGGCGGCGGCGCGGCGCGAGGCGGCGCGCGCGGCCGAGGCGGCGCAGGAGCGCGGCGCCTTCGAGGCCGAGCTGGCGCGGCGCTCGGCGGAGTGGGAGGCGGCGGCGCGGCGCGCGCACGGCGAGGCGGCGGCCAGCGTGCGCGCGGCGTGGGGCGAGGTGGCGCGGCTGCGCGAGGACAGGCGGCTGATCCTGGGCTCGACGGCGTGGCGGATCACGCAGCCGCTGCGCGCGGGGCTGCGCATGGTTCGGCCGGGCGGGCCGGGCGAGCCGCGGGCGGAGACGGACGGGGCGCCGCTGCCGGAGCTTGCGGCGCTGCACCTGGGCGCCCCGGACGGCGGGGCGGCCCCGGCGGACGCCGCCCCGCCGGACGCCGCCCCGCGGGGGGACGAGGCCGCCGCCGCAGGCACTCCGGCCGGCGGGAACGCGCGGCCGGGCGAGGACGCGGGCGGGACGGGCGACGCCGGAGCGGGCGACGCCGGGACGGGCGACGCCAGGCTGGGCGAAGCCGGGGCGGGCGAGGGCGCGGCGGGTGCGCTGGCGCGGGCGGCGGCGCTGCGGCCAGGCCGGCGCGGGCGCATCCTGTTCCTGTCGGGCGAGGCGCACACGCCGGGCAGCGTCTACCGGGTGGAGCGCTACGCCGCGACGGCGCGGGCGCTGGGCTGGGAGGCGGAGGCGCTCGGGCTGCGCGGCGTGGACGACCAGGTGCTGGCCGGCGCCGACGTCGTGGTGCTGTGGCGCGTGGCGTGGGAGGGCCACATCGAGGGCATCGTCGAGGTGTGCCGCAGGCAGGGCAGCGTCGTGGTGTTCGACGTGGACGACCTGATGATCCGCCCGGAGCTGGCCACCATCGAGGTGATCGACGGCATCCGCTCGCAGCGCTTCTCCGAGGACGGCACCCGCGAGTTCTTCGCCCGCGTGCGCAGGACCATGGACGAATCGGACCTCGTGACCGTGACCACCGAGGAGCTGGCCGGCCACGTGCGCGAGCTGCAGCGGGTCGCGCACGTGCTGCCCAACGGCTGGGATTCGGGGTCGCTGGCGGCGGCGCGGCGCGCGGTGCGCCAGCGTCGCGACAGCGGCGAGGGCGAGGGCCTGCTGCGCATCGGCTACGCCGGCGGCAGCCGCACCCACCAGCGCGACTTCGCCCTCGCCGTGGGCGCGGTGGCGGCGCTGCTGGCGCGCCGGCCGGAGGCGCGGCTGGTGCTGTTCCGCGACCCTTCGAGCGGCGAGGGCGTGGTGCTGGCGGGCGAGTATCCCGAACTCAAGCCGGTGGCGGCGCAGATCGAGTGGCGCGACATGGTGCCGCTCGCCCTGCTGCCGGCGGAGATGGCGCGCTTCGACATCAACCTGGCGCCGCTGGAGCTCGCGAATCCGTTCTGCGAGGCGAAGAGCGAGCTGAAATGGTGGGAGGCGGCGCTGGTCGAGGTGCCGACCATCGCCTCGCCCACGGGGCCGTTCTCTCGCGCCATCGAGGACGGGCGCACCGGCCTGCTGGCCGACGGCGAGGCCGCGTGGGCGGAGGCGCTGGAGCGTCTGGCGGCGGACGCGGGATTGCGGGCGCGGATGGCGCGCGACGCCTGCCACGCGGCGCTGGCGCAGTGGGGGCCGAACGCGCGGGCGGAGGCGCTGGCCGACGTGCTGTCCCAGGTCGCGGGCGGACGGGACGGCGCGCGCGGCTTCGAGCTGGGGCTGCGCCGCGCGGGCGCCGCGCGGCCGGCGCTGCCGGCGCTCGTGGAGTCCGAGCTTTTGTTCGTCCATGACGGCCTGCGCGACGCGGAGGTCACTGTGGCGATCCCGGTGTACAACTACGCCGAGTACGTGGTCGAGGCGCTGGAGAGCGTCGCCGCGCAGACGCTGCGCCCGCTCGACCTGGTGGTGGTCGATGACGGGTCGGACGACGAATCAGTGCCCCTGGTGCTGGACTGGGTGCGGGCGAACGCGGGGCGGTTCAACCGCGTGGTGGTGCGGCGCCACCTCGCCAACGCCGGGCTGGGCTTCGCGCGCAACAGCGCCTTCGCCGCGGCCGAGACTCCGTTCGTGCTGCCGCTCGACGCGGACAACCGCCTGGCGCCAGGCTGCTGCGCCCGGCTGCTCCCGGCGATGGCCGGCGGCGCCGCGTTCGCCTACCCGCAGATCCGCTCGTTCGGCGACAGCGACGCGGTGTTCGGGGTGCTGGCGTTCTCCGCCGGGCGGCTGATGAGCGGCAACTACATCGACGCCATGGCGCTGGTCGCGAAGTGGGCCTGGGCGGCGGGCGGCGGCTACGACCACGTGCGCTTCGGCTGGGAGGACTACGATTTCTGGTGCCGGCTCGTCGAGCGCGGGCTGTGGGGCGAGGCGGTGGCGGAGGTGCTGGCGGAATACCGCGTGCACCGGGGGTCGATGATCCACACCCAGACGGAGCAGCGCGGCAACAAGCGGGCGCTCGTCGAGGACATGGAGCGCAGGCACCCGTGGCTGCGGATCGCGGGCAAGCGGATGCTGTGAGCCCGGCCGAAGCAAGCAAGGTTGAGGCTCCGCCTCAAACTCCGCCAGGGGGAGCCCCCCTGGACCGGCGCTTCCGAAGGCGCATGAGCTGGTCTGCCGCCCTCCCGGCGGCAGGCCGGCGGGAAGGCGGCAGCCACGGCTTCCGGTCGAGGCGGGGCAGGCCCACATCGTCCGGCGTGGACGGAACGCGGCGAGGTCGCCGGCACCATCGAGGAATCGGGGAGGAGTGAGGGCCCATGGGCAAGGCGGGGTTCTACGACCACGACTTCCATGCCTGGGCGACAGAGCAGGCGGCGCTGCTGCGCGCGGGCCGGCTATCCGAGGTGGACGTGGCGCACATCGCGGAGGAGATCGAGACCCTGGGACGTGGCGAACGGCGCGAGATGGTGAACCGGCTCGCGGTGCTGTTGCTGCACCTGCTGGAATGGGCGCACCAGCCCGAACGACGGGGCAAGAGCCGGCGGCTGACGATCGAGGAGCAGCGCCGCCGGATCGCGCGCCACCTGCGCGACAACCCGAGCCTCGGGGCCTGGCGCGACGAGGCGATGGCGGATGCGTACGGCGACGCGGTGCTGCGGGCGGAGCGGGAGACGGACCTGCCGCGCGACCTGTTCGCGTGGGCCTGCCCGTGGACGTTCGAGCAGGCGGCGGATGACGGGTTCCGGCCCGAGGCAAGCTGAGGCCGGGGGCGCTGCCCCCGTGGCCTGAAGCGGGGACCCCGCCAGAGGCTCGCCTCTGGAATCCACTACTTAGATAAGGCCGGTCCAGGGG
>CAXSES010000309.1:0-4072 GCA_964236225.1 uncultured Acetobacteraceae bacterium | reverse complement strand
AAGGGACTCCAAAGGCGAGCCTTTGACGGGGTCCCCGCTTCCAGACATTGGGGGCAGAGCCCCTGGCCTTTCTTGCTAAACCGGTTATCGCATCTGGCCGTCGGTATAATCTCGTCCGAGGTGTGGCCTCGCTGTCCACTGTAGGCCGATATCGGCCTTTCCACATCGTCTGCTCCAGACCGCACGGGACGCCAATGCCCCAGATACCCATGCCCGGGCGTCGTGCTTGACGAGCATCCTTGCGCCCTGGGCGGGAGGGGCGTGTCAGGCTACTCTGCCTTCCTGCACCAGCGCCGCCCGGGATGTCGGTGCGAGGCGATCAGGTCATGCGTTCGGGGGCTTGGTTCATGCGTCTTCTGCTTTCGGCACTGGTGTGGACGGTCGCGCTCGTTGCCACCGTCCACGCGGAGCCATCCGACAGGAACGATCCGTATCTCTGGCTGGAGGATGTCCACGGCGAGCGCGCCATGGGCTGGGTGGAGGCGGAGAACGCGAAGACCCTGGGCGTCCTGGAGAAGGACCCCCGCTATTCCGGGCTCTACGCCGCGGCCCTGAAGATCGCCGAGGCCAAGGATCGCATTCCGACGCCTCGCGTCATCCAGGGCGAGATCTACAACTTCTGGCAGGACGCGGACCATGTCCGAGGCATCTGGCGCAAGACAGGCATCGCCGACTACCGCGCCGCCGAGCCGCACTGGGAGACGGTGCTCGACCTCGATGCCCTGGCGAAGCGCGAGAACGCCAACTGGTTCAACAAGGGTGAGGATTGCGAGCGGACCCGGCAGCGCCGCTGCCTGGTCAGCCTGTCGGATGGCGGCGAGGACGCCACCACCGTGCGCGAGTTCGATCTTGCGACGCAGGGCTTCGTCACGGACGGCTTCACGCTGCCTCGCAGCAAGCAGGGCGAGGGGACGCTGGGGGTCGGCGACGTTGCCTGGGAAGGCCCGGACGCCATCCTTGCCGCGCGTGAATGGCAGCCCGGCGAACTGACTGCCGCCGGCTACCCCTACGTGGTCAAGCGGCTGACGCGCGGACAGCCCGTCTCGGCGGCGGTGGAGGTGTTCCGCGGCGAACCGGGCGATGGCGGGTACGGCGTGGCGCCAGCGACCCTGGTGGACGCGGACGGAGACGCCGTGACCCTGATCAGCCGGCCCCTCTCGACCTTCGAGGCGGAAACCTACCTGCTGGCGTCCCAAGGGACGGTTCGCCTGCCCCTGCCGCTCAAGTCCGAGATCCAGGGCCTGGTGGCCGGTCGGCTGATCGTCAGCATCAACCAGGACTGGACCGCGGCAGGGACGGCGTTCAGGCAAGGCTCGGTCCTGTCGTTCGACCTGGCGGCGCTGAAGGCCGATCCTGCGGACCTCAGGCCGATGCTGGTCTATGCGCCGGGACCGCAGGCGGCTTTCGATCAGGCTGTCACCACGCGCGACCGCCTCGTGGTGACCACCCTCGACAACGTGAGGGGGCAGGCCTTCGTCTACGCACCTGTTCCGAGCGGCTGGAGCCGCACCCATCTTGATCTGCCCGACAGTTCCAGTCTCGCCTTGGTGGACGCTGACAGCCATTCCAACCAGGCCTTCGTCAGCGTCGAAAGCTTCCTGACGCCCTCGACCCTGGACGAGATCGACACCCACACGACGGAATCCGATGTCGTGAAGAGTCTTCCGGCCAGGTTTGACGCCTCCCAGGATCAGGTCGATCAGTTCGAGGCGACGTCGACTGACGGGACGAAGATCCCCTACTTCATCGTGCATCCGAAGGCCATGAAGCTCGACGGCGCCAACCCCACCATCCTCTATGCCTATGGCGGCTTCCAGGTGCCCATGACGCCCTCCTACTCGGCCAGCATCGGCAAGCTGTGGCTGGAGCGTGGCGGTGCCTTTGTGCTCGCCAACATCCGCGGCGGTGGCGAGTTCGGCCCGGCCTGGCACGAGGCCGGGCTGAAGACCAAGCGCCAGATCATCTACGACGACTTCGCCGCCGTCGCGAAGGACCTGACCGCAAGGGGCGTCACCTCGCCCCGCCGCCTTGGCATAGAGGGCGGCTCCAACGGGGGGCTCCTCATGGGCGTGGAGTTCACCCAGCATCCCGAGCTCTGGCACGCGGTGGACATACAGGTGCCGCTTCTCGACATGCTCCGCTTCGAGCAGATCGCGGCAGGCACGTCGTGGACAGGAGAGTATGGCAGCGTCTCCGTGCCCGAGGAGCGGGCGTTCCTGGAGAGGATCTCCCCCTACAACAATCTCCGCCCCGGCGTCGCCTATCCGGAGCCCCTGATCTGGACCACCACCAAGGATGATCGCGTGGGGCCGCAGCACGCCCGCAAGTTCGCCGCCAGGCTCGCCGCCATGGGCACCCCGTACATGTTCTACGAGGTCACGGAAGGAGGTCACGGATCAGGCGCCAACCTGAAGGAGAAGGCCAAGACGACAGCCCTGGAGATGACCTACTTCACCCGCAAGCTCATGGATGAAGGCGGCGCGCAGTGAAACGCCCGCCATCGGCAGGTGTCTCGTTGCCTGGCCGGCGGCGACCACTGGCATCGGCGGCGAGATGATTCGCGATCTTATGCTGGCCTGCATCGGTCCCACTCCTTGCGCTTCGCATGGGTACAGATGGCCGCAGTTCCCTTCTCAGTCATGAAAATCCCTGCCCCTCGCCACTCCGCGAGCGGGATGAGCATGTCTGCCAAGACTGCATCCGGGTGGCGAACCATGTCCCTCACGAAAGGGCCCGTCGTTGCCCAGCCTGGGCGTCGCCGGCTACCTGCAGGCGGTGCTGCCCGGGCTGCCCACGATCCCCACGGCGCTGGGCCTGGTCGTGGCGGTGACGGGGCTCGCCGTGCTCAGCATCCGGGTGAACGCGCTGGTGACGGGGGTGCTTCTGGGGTGCGAGATGGCCTCGCTGGCCGTCACCGCCTGGCTCGGCTTCGCCCATGCGCAGCCGGGAGCCGCCGCGCGGCTGCTGCACCCGGTGATGGCCGGCCCGTCCGGCGTGCTGCACGCGGTGCCGCTCGCCGTGCTGGGCGTGGGCGCCGCCGGCGGCCTCTACGCGTTCAACGGCTACGGCTCGGTGATCTTCTTCGGCGAGGAGATACGCGACGCGCGGCGCAGCGTGGCCGCCATCGTCTACGGCTCGCTGGCCATCGCCGCAGTGGCAGAGCTCGCGCCGATGGCCGGGGTCGTCATGGGTGCCCCCGACCTCGCCCGGCTTGCGGCAGCCCCGGCCCCGATCGCGCAGTTCATCGGCCAAGCCGGCGGGGCGGTGCTGGCCCGGGTTATGAGCCTGGCCGTGGCGGCGGCCATCTTCAACACGATGATCGCGATCATGCTGAGCGCCGGGCGCCAGCTCTATGCCAGCGCGCGCGACAAGGCTTGGCCGGCGGGCGGACGCCACCTTGCAGCCCTGCACCCGCGCTTCGGTTCGCCGCATGTCGCGACCCTGGTGGTGGGCGGGGCGGCCCTGGCCTGCTGCCCGCGAGCGTGCTCGTGACCATCCTGGCCAACGGCAACATCGCCACCTACGCGACCCTGTGCCTGGCGGTGATCGCCGGGCGCTGAAGCGGTCTGACCGCCGACACCCGGGCGCGGGCCCCTGTTCCCGCTCGGCCCGGTCTGCGTCCTTCTGGGGCTGGCCGGCGTGATCTGGGCGGACCTGCTCGATCCGGCGAACGGGGTGCCCGGGTTGCTGGCCATGCTGGCGATCGTGGGGCTGGGAGTGGGCGTGCACCGGCTGGTGGTGCGCGGCAACCCGGCCTGGGAACACCGCGACTAGCCAGTTTGCCGGTCGACGTCGTCCAGCCCGACAACTAGTGTCCTGGTTCAGAAGTTCGCTGCATTATGAGGCATCTCCGGTTTGAGCGGCCTGGGTTTGCGCGGTGCGGACGCAGAAACGTTCGACGCTGGCCAGGATGTCGGAGGCTGATTTGGTCCAGCGGAACGGCTTGGGGTCGGCGGTGTGCTGGTCGGTGAAGCCCGTGATGGCTGATTTGAGCTGAGCCACACTCTGGTGGACGCCGCGCCGGATCTGCTTTTCGGTGATAAGCGCGAAGAGGCGCTCGACCTGGTTCAGC
>CAXSES010000308.1:0-4084 GCA_964236225.1 uncultured Acetobacteraceae bacterium | reverse complement strand
GCCCGCGGCCCTCGTGCCCGCCGCCCTCGTGTGCGCCGCGCTCGCGGCGACGGCGTGCCTGGCGGTGCCTCCCGCGCTGGCCCACGTGGTGGTCGGCACCCGCGTCTTCCCGGTGACGCTGACCATCGACGACCCCGGCGTGGCCGACGAGGCCTCGCTGCCCGCCTTCACCTACAGCCGCAGCGGCGCCGACGGCGGCACCGGGCCCGGCCACGAGTTCGACCTGGGCTTCGAGTACGACAAGACGATCACGCCCGGCACCGCGCTCATCCTGAACGGCGGCTACAGCGTCATGCAGATGAACGGGTCCAAGACGCAGGCCGGGTTCCAGAACCTCTACGTCACCGGCAAGTGGCAGGCCTACACCAACGTCGCCCACGAGTTCGTCACCTCGCTCGGCGTGATCCGCGAGATCGGCGGCACCGGCACGACGCACACCGGCGGCGACCGCTACGGCGCCACCTCGCCCACCGGCTATTTCGGCAAGGGATTCGGCGACCTGCCGATCGGCATGCTCAGGCCGCTCGCGGTCTCCGGCGAGCTGAGCTACACGATCGCGGACCGCGAGCTGAAATCGACCCCCGCGCAGGCCGCCCCGTCCGGCTCGGTGGCATCCGGCTCGCTGGCATCCGGCCCGTTCCTCACCGGCCTGCCCGCGCAGCTCAACAACGGCAACAACAACGCCTGGTCGGGCGGCGTCTCGCTTCAGTACAGCCTGCCCTACCTCCAGTCCCAGGTCAGGAACGTCGGCCTGGGCGGCTTCCTCGGCAACCTGATCCCGCTGGTGGAGTTCACCTGGTCCTCCCCTGCCTCCTCGCCGAGCGCGCAGGGCACGACATGGCAGGCGGCGCCGGGCGTCATCTACATGGCCAACTGGGGCGAGGTCGGCGTCGAGGCGGTGATCCCGCTCAACCGGGCCGCAGGGACCAGCGTGGGCGCGGTCGGGCTCGTGCACTTCTTCTTCGACGACCTGTTCCCCCGCACCCTCGGCAAGCCGATCTTCCGGTGACCCGCCCTGCGCCCCCGACGTCGCGTCCGCCCCTGCACCCCGTCACCTCGCAAGGAGACTCCACGATGCGCGTCCCTAGGGCGCTGGCTGCCGCCGCCCTGCTGCTATGCGCAAGCCAGGCCTCGGCCCATGCCTTCCTCGCGACGGCCGCCCCCGCGGTCGGCGCGACCGTGCGCCAGCCCCCGGACCAGGTGGTCATCGGCTTCACCCAGGGCGTCGAGCCAGGGTTCAGCAGCATCGCGGTGCAGGACGGGTCGGGCGCCCGCGTGGACACCGGGCCGCTGCACCCCCTCGACGACGGGACGCATCTCGCCATCGCGCTCAGGCCGCTGCAGCCCGGCTCCTACACCGTGACCTGGCACGCCACCTCGACCGACACCCACAGGACGCAGGGCACCTACAGCTTCACCGTCGGGCCGTAGGGAGCCCGGCGCGATGCTGGCGCACCTCGACCCGGAGGGCGGGCTGACGCTCGCCCTCGCGCGCGGGCTCTCCGTCACCGCCCTGCTGTCCGTGTTCGGCACCCTGGCGTTCCGCACCGTCGTCGCCCCCCGCGTGTTCGAGAGGATGCCCGCGGACGCGACGCGGCGGATCAAGGCCGCCCTGCTGCGCCTGGCCTGGCTCGGCCTCGCGGCGGAGCTGCTCGCGACGCTGGCCTGGCTGGTGCTGCAATCCGCCGACATGGCCGGCGCCGCCTCCGTCGGGGCCGCCCTGTCCGCGGTCCCGGTGGTGCTGCGGACCACCTCGTTCGGCCATCTGGTGGCGGTGCAGCTCGCGCTTCCCCTGGTCGTGGCGCTGGCGATCGGCCGGCGCGACCGGCGGCGGCGGATGCAGGCGGCCTGCGGGCTGGCTGGGCTGGCGACGGCGCTCCAGGCCGGCCACAGCCATGCCGCGTCGATGTATCCCGGGACCAGCGTGCTGCTGGCCTCCGACGTCGTGCACCTGCTGGCCGCCGGCGCCTGGCTGGGAGGGCTGGTTCCGCTGCTTCTGGTGGTGGCCCTCTCTGCGCCAAGGGAGGGAGCGACAGCGGCGCGCTGGTTCTCGCCGCTCGGCAAGCTGTGCCTCGTCGCCGTCGCCGCCTCCGCCCTGGTGCAGGGCTGGGTGCTGGTCGCGAGCATCCCAGGGCTGGTCGGCACCGGCTACGGCTGGATGGCGCTGCTCAAGACGGCGCTGTTCGGCGTGCTGCTCGCCTTTGCGGTCCTCAACCGCTACCGGCTCGCGCCCGCCCTGCTGCGGGGCGACCCGCGTGCGGGCAGGCGAGTCCTCGTGGCCAGCATCGCCGTGCAGACAGGGTTCGGCGTGGCGATCCTCGTCGCCGCGTCAGTGCTGAGCAGCCTGGCGCCCGCGATGCACGAGCAGCCGGTCTGGCCGTTCCCGGTCCGCCTCACCCTGGCCACGCTCGAGGAGGACCCGGCGTTCGCCCGCGAGGCCGTCGCGGCCGGCCTGGCCCTGGCCGGCGCCGCCGCCCTGCTCGTCGCGGCCGTCTTCGTGCGTCGCGCGCTGCGCTGGTCCGGCGTGGCGGCGGCGATCGCGATCACCTGGCTCGCGGTGCCGCACCTCGACCTGCTGCTCGTGCCCGCCACCCCGACGAGCTTCTACCGCTCCCCGACCGGCTTCGCTGCGGACGCGATCGTGCGGGGCGCCGCGCTCTACCCTGGCCAGTGCGCCGCCTGCCACGGCGCGGACGGCCGCGGCGACGGCCTGGCGGGCAGAGGTCTGGCGCGCGACGACTTGGCGCGCGACGACCTGGCGGGCAAGAGCCTGGCGCCGCCCGCCGACCTGACGGCGGCGCATCTGTGGATGCACGGCGACGGCGAGCTGTTCTGGTGGCTGTCGCACGGCATCGAGGCGCCGGATGGCGGCCTGGCGATGCCCGGCTTCGCGCCGCCGCTGTCGCAGGACCAGGTCTGGAGCCTGATCGACTACGTGCGGGCGCACAATGCCGGGCTGGTCGTCCGCAGCACGGGCGCCTGGCAGCCGCCGCTGCAGGCGCCCGGCTTCCAGCTTCGCTGCCAGGACGACCGCGTCCGCTCGCTGGCCGACCTGCAAGGCCGGTTCGTGCGCCTGGTGATCGGGACCGCGCCTGGCGCGCCCGATCCGGCGGCGGTGACGGTCCTCGCGACCGCCGACCCGGCGGCCAGGCCCGCGCCCGGCCTCTGCGTCGCGGATGACGGGACGCTGCCGGCGGCCTATGGCATCGTGTCGGGGCTGGCGCCGCAGTCGCTGGCCGGCGTCCAGGTCCTGATCGACGGGCAGGGCTGGCTCCGCGCCCTCCAGCCCGCCGACGCGAGCCCAGGCTGGAACGACGCCCGGCGCCTGGACGCCACGATCCGCCAGATGCAGGCCCACCCGGTCGCCGGAGCCTCGGAGAACGACCATGCCCACACGCAGATGTAGCCCCGACCCGCTCCGGACCCCGCGCCGCAGGGCGAGGCCGGCCTCGCTCGCGGCGCCGCTCGGCCTCGTCGCAGGGCTGCTGCTGGCCACGGCGGGCTACCTCTGGGCGCTCGGCGGTCCGGGCGCGCAGCGGGTCGCGGCGATCGGCGGGCCCTACGAGCTGACGGCGGCGACCGGCCAGACCGTGACCGACCGCAGCTTCGCCGGCCGCTACCGGCTGATCTACTTCGGCTACAGCGCCTGCCGCGACATCTGCCCCACCACGCTCGACGAGGTCGGGCGCGCCCTGGACGCGCTCGGCGAGCGGGCCGCGCGCATCCAGCCGCTGTTCATCACCGTGGACCCGCTGCACGACACGCCCGAGGTCCTGCGCGGCTACCTCGCCGGCTTCACCCCGCGCCTGGTCGGGCTGACCGGCACCGCGCGCCAGATCCGCCAGGTGCAGCAGGAATACCGGCTCGCCAGCACCGTCCACCCGAACGGCGGCGGCTACACCGTGGACCACGGCTCGGTGCTCTACCTGGTCGGGCCGGACGGGCGCTACCTGGCGCCGATCCGGGCCGACGAGACCGGGGCCGAGATGGCGGCGGACATCGCCCGGCACCTGTCCTGACGGGGCCGGCGAGGCAGGCAAGGCTGGGCTCTGCCCAGACCCGCCAGGGGCGAGCCGCCCCTGGA
>CAXSES010000307.1:0-4113 GCA_964236225.1 uncultured Acetobacteraceae bacterium | reverse complement strand
CTTTCCTGATTTCGCCGCGCTCGCCGTGGCAAACGCGCCGGGCCAGGCGGTGCCGGAACTCCTGGCGGTTGAGCTGGGTGAGGATGCGGCGGCGCTTTTCATTGCTGTCGATGTAGCCGAGCATGTGCAGCGTTTTGATGATGCGGCCGAGTTCGGCGAGCGCCCGGGCCAAGGTAGTGGGCCGATCCTTTACCTGCAGGACCCGCATGATGGCGCTGGCATGGATGCGGCCCAGCTTCAGCGACCCGGCCAGGCGCAGCATGTCCTCCCAGTTCTGGGTGACGAGGTCGATGTTGATGCGGTTGCGCGCGAGCCCGTTCAGCGGGCCGTAATCGGCGCTCTTGTCGATGCGCCAGAACCGGGCGTCGCCGATATCGGCAAGCCTGGGGCTGAGTTGGTATCCCAGCAGCCAGAACAGCCCGAACACCGTATCGGCGTAGGCGGCGGTGTCGGTCATGACCTCGGTCGGCGCGAGGTCGGTTTCCTGGCCGAGCAGCAGCCCCAGGATGACCAGGCTGTCGCGCAGCGTGCCGGGCACGACGATGGCGTTCAGCCCGGTGAACTGGTCGGAGACGAGGTTGTAGTAGGTGATGCCGCGGCCGGCGCCGAAGTATTTCGGGTTCGGCCCGGCATGGATGGCGCTGCTGGGGGCGACGAAGCGGATGCCATCGGCCGAGGCCACCTCGCCGCTGCCCCAGATATGGGCGATCGGCAGGGCGTTCTGCGCGGCCACGATCCGGGCGTTGGCGGCGGCGATGGTTTCGGGCCGGATGAAGTTCTGGCTGACCCAGGACAGCCGCGCCCGGCTGAGCGCTGGCTGGTCGGTGCGGACCAGCGGCTCGAAGCCGATGTTGCAGGCCTGTGCGACCAGGCCGCCGCACAGGCTGGTGGTGAAATCGTCGACGCGCGCATGGCGCTCGCTGACATGGGTGAAGGCGTCGGCAAAGCCGGAGCGCGTGGCGACTTCCAGCATGACGTCCGGCAGGTCGATCTTCGGCATGCGGGCCGATATGGCCGCCTGCAGGGCGACGAGGCTGGGCGGGCGCTCGAGCTTGTCGAGCGGGCTGAGCACCAGTCCATCGCGGTCGTTGCGGCGTTCGATCCGGGCGGCCGGGTTGTTGGGCAGGTTGGCGGCGACCTGCCGCCAGGCCCTGTCGAGGCGTGCGGCCAAATCGCCGATCTCCGTCGCGGCATCGAGCGAGCGATCCAAGGAGCGGCAGACGGTCAGGCGCGCGGCGTTCCAGGCCTCACCACTCAGCAGGCCCTGCCGCGGGTCGGCGTAGCGGATGCCTGCCGGGACGAACACGTCGCGCCGCTTGAGCCCGGCCCGGAAGGCATCGAGCGCCGCAAACACGTAGGCGCGACTGTCGGCCACGCGACCGGCAGCGTCGAGGGCATGGCGCTTCCAGGCCGCGCCCATGAACTGGGTCGGCGCGTTGGCCATGCGGGACTTGTTCCAGTCCTTGACGCCACGGAGATAGTCGAGGGCCGCAAGCAGTGGCTGGGCGTTCGGCGTCGATGCAAACTCGGTCCGCTGCAGCAAGCCGTAGAACAGCGTGCGCACCCGCCGCCAATGCGGCCGAAGCTCCTGGTAGCGCCGGTCATCGGGCTTGGTGACCAGGCTGTCGACGCTGGCCATGGCGGCCTGGATGTCGATCCGGGCGATCTGCTCGAACAGGGCGGCCTTCCATTCGGCCAAAGGCAGATCTGCCTCCTCCTCGGCCACGACATGCTGGCCGACGTCGCGCAGCATGATGGCAGCGGCATCGAGATCGCGCAGCGAGCGCAGCCTGGATTTGCTGTGCGCCTCCTCGGCCTGGCTGAAGATGTCGGTGGCCAGGGCGTCGAACAGTTCGACAGCATTGTCGAGCGCCGTGGCTTCCAAGGTCTGAAACAGGGCCGCCAAGGTGGCGGTGCGCCGCGGCTCCTGAAGAGCCGCCAAGTTCGCTGGCTTGGCCGTGCGGGCGCTGCGCGCCAGCCGTCCCAAGGGTGCTGCAGGCAAGTCCGCGGCGGGCGCCAGGGTCAGGCCGTGGCTGCGGATGGTGTCGATGCGTTCCAGATGCAGCAGCAGTTCGGAGGGCGTCCGCCGCTTCGGCGCGGTACGGAGATCGTCGAGCGTGGCGAGCGCCTCGTCGTCAGAGCTGACCAAGGCCACCAGCTTCTCCTGCTGTTCGGCAGTCAGGGCCCGGGTCAGGCGTTGCCAAAGGCGCAGCGTGGCCCGATGACGCACGCGGCTGATCAGGCGCTCCAACGTGGACACGCCGGGCAGCAGCACCTTGTGCGCCAGCAGCCAGGTGGTCGCACGGTCGAACAGCAACCCGGGCCGATCATCACCCGTCCAGCACAGGACATAGAGCCACCGGGTCAGCCGGAACCCGGCAGCAGGATCCTCCTCAAGGTCGCGGAACCCATACTGCTCGCGGATGGTCGCGGTGTGCCGCCATCGCTGCCGGCCATCACGGTAGCTTTCCAGGCACGGCGGCTCCGCTTCCCCGAGCTGACGCGCTACGGCCGTAACCACGGCGGACGGCGTTTGAGTCGGATCGTCGAGGAAGGCGCCAAGAAAGCGCGCCGTCCCGAGTTGGACCGCAAAGCCAAGCCGGTTATGCGCACCCCGCATCCGGCCCACCAACTCGCGGTCGGCGGCATCGAGGTGGAAGTGGCGGGCGAGCTGCTCCTCGTTGGGATCGCCGGCATAGCGGCCGTATCGAGCAAGCTGTTCGTCGGACAGGAAACGGCTCGGCATGGCGTGCGGAACTCCGGACTTGTACGTCAGTCCGGGCGAGGACCAAGGATCAGTCACTTACATGCTGCAAATGTCCCATGCGGAATAGCTGCATTATGCGATAAGTTTTGCACGCCTGCCGAGCGCCTGCCGTGAAGCTCGGCTACGCCCGCGTCTCGACCGAGGATCAGCGCCTCGATCTGCAGCGAGCCCGGCTGAAGGAGGCAGGATGCGGCAAGCTGTTCGAGGAGAAGATATCCGGCGCCGCTCGAGCGCGGCCCGCGCTCGAGCAACTGCTCCAGGAGGTCCGAGCCGACGACGTCCTTGTTGTGACGCGCCTCGATCGCCTTGCTCGCTCCACCGCGGAGCTGCTGCGCATCGCCGAGGTCATCCGAGAGAAGGATGCAGGATTGCAGTCGCTTGAGGAGCCCTGGGCCGACACCACGACCCCTGCCGGGCGCATGGTCCTGACCATGTTCGCCGGCGTCGCCGAGTTCGAACGCGCCCTCATCCGGCATAGAACCGACGAAGGCCGCCAGGCTGCCAAGCGACGTGGCGTGGCGTTTGGACGGCCGCAGAAGCTACGTCCCGATCAGAAGGCACTTGCCTTTTCCCTGGTCCGGGAGGGTCGGTCCATCAGCGAAGTCGCCAGGACCTTCAATGTCCACCCAGCCACCATCCATCGGTGCCTAAATGAGCCGCAGGCCGCAAAACCCGCCTTATGACAGTACACCGTACCGCTCAGACGCACGGGCCAATTGCTGAACGCGCGACGGTTGGGGGCATCCTAGAGGTGGCCCTCGAACCCTTGGGGTGGGCCTCCACGTGGCACTCGAACCAGCCGATCTTGCGCCGCCCGAAATGGACGATGGGCCAGTAACCATCGATCAGGATGCCTTCTGGGATGGTGTATGTGTCTCGATGCTGGATGACCAGATGTGTGTCGAACCCTCTCCGGATGACCACGAACCTGATTTTTAGCGGGTCCTCAAGGCAGCAGCGCAACCGAACCATCACAGCAGCAACTCGAAAGGGAGCCATATCATGGCAGGCAAACAACGTGATCCGGCGGCGGTGTTTCTAGCCGTGGTGGCGGAGACCGTCGGAGTGATCGTGACTGATATCAGGTCAGAGCTGGTGGAGCGCGCCTGGTTTGGGAGGGAGGCCACACCATCGCCGGACATAAGCATCGTCGAAGCAAGCGGTTGGGAGCTGCCGTCGATGGAACAAAAAGCGGCGGCGTGGGATGCCCTGTGCTGCCACTTGGCGCGTGAGCGTGGCTGGGCAGAACCCGAACATGATCGTGGGCATGATCACGATCATGAACTGTAGTTGGCCCAGTGACCGCGAAGCTGTGCGATTTGGCCATTTGAGGTGACGTGTTCCGC
>CAXSES010000306.1:0-4139 GCA_964236225.1 uncultured Acetobacteraceae bacterium | reverse complement strand
GCGCGCCGCGCCTTGGCGATGGCCGTGCTGGTCGGGGCGGGGCTGCCGCTGCTGGCCCCGGCCGCGTGGGCGGGGGGGACGTCGCCGCAATTCACCACGTCGCGCTTCGAGCTGCCGTTCGCGGCGCCGGGCGGGACTGTCCTGGCCGCGCCGCAGGACGCGGGCGTTCCGCTGTACGAGCGCGCGCCGATGCCGAACCAGGACGCCCTCGTGCCGGACACCGGTGCCGGGCCAGGCGATGCGGTGCAGCCCTCGGTGATCCGCAGGACCAGCCACGTCGGCGAGAGCGACGGCTACTCGCGCGGCTCCTCGTCGATCTCGGCGCAGGAAAGCCGCATGAAGCCCGGCCTCGGCTTCGCGCTGCACGTGCCGACGGAGTAGGCGGTTGCTCCAGGGTTCGACAACCCTGGTCCTACTTAAGTATTGGATTCCAAAGGCGAGCCTTTGGCGGAGTTTGAGGCAGAGCCTCAACCTTTCCTGCCTGAATGCTGACACTCAAGAGCTGTTGGCGCGCGAGGGGCGACCGGCACGGCCTGGCCGCTGCGCCGCTGCTCAATGAGGCGGCGGGGTCGACGGGATGGTCACGGCCGTCGTCGTGCCGCGGGTCGCGACTCCTCGGCAGGCAGGAAGGAAGGCCAGGGCTCTGCCCTGGACCCGCCAAAGGGCGAGCCCTTTGGGAACGACTCCGGAAGGCAGGCGCAAGGCGGCTTCGCGTGTGCGTGAGCGCCCCGGGGGGCGGTGCGACCAGGAGGCGGGTGCGGCGTTGTGGGCTGGCAACCGTTGGGAGGATATGCGGATGGTCGAGAGCAGCCAGATCCAGGAGCACGCCGAGGTGATCGGCGCAGACGGGGTGCATGTCGGCACCGTCGATCATGTGCAGGGCGGGCGCATCAAGCTGACGAAGAAGGACTCGGGCGACCAGCACCACCACTACATCGCGCTGGGCCTGGTGGCGGAGGTCGAGGACGGCACGGTGCGGCTGTCGGCGAACGCGGACGTCGCGGTGACGCTGGAAGAAGCCGAGTAGTCCCCGCCGCCGCGGCCCGGGCGGAGGCCGCGCCGGGCGGCGAGGGGTCGCGCCCGTGGCCTGTCCCGGCCGGACACGGGCCGGCGAGGCCCTCGCCCCGGCAACAGGCCCCGACGATGGGGCCAGGTGCCCAGCCGGCGAGCGTCGGCCGGCCCGGCCAGCAGCGGCGGGCGCTTATTGACCCGTCGCCTGGAGCGTCAGCAGGCCGGACAGCAGCCGGCTCGCGTCGAGCACGCCCAGGCCCACCGCGTTGTCGTAGCCGCCGGTCGCCTCGTAGCCCCAGTTGTCGCCGGCCCGGATGTCCGTGCTGGCGGCGGCGCCTAGGCGGTAGAGGGCCGGGTTGATCTGTCCCACCCGCCCGCCGAGCGCCTGCACGAACAGAGAGGTCACGCCGTTGAGCTGGGGGGCCACGAAGCTGGTGCCGCCGTAGCCGTCGACCACGGCGCCCTCGGAGATCGTGGCGTAGCCGGTCTCCGGGTCGGCGTTGGCGGACAGGTCAGGCATGTTGCGGCCATGGAACAGCGGCAGCAGCAGGGTCTGCACCTGGGGGCCGACGCCGAAATTCGCCTCGAACAACTGCCCCGGCTGGGTCACGGTGATGCCCGGCACGCGGAACTGGTAGCCGGGCAGCGTCCAATAGGCGCTGACGCCACCGCCGTCGCCGACCGAGAACACGTCCGCGACGCCGATCGCGCCCGCCTGGCCCTGGGCGGCGGCCTCGCTGGAGATGTAGTCCCAGGCCCAGGCCTGCTCCTGCGCCACTGACAGCACGATGCCGTCGCGCAGGGTGACGCTGAACGGCCGCGTGGTGCCGCCGGCCGCGGTGACGAGCGGGTCGCTGGCCGGGTGGTCGACGCTGTAGGGGGCGTTGCAGGTGGGCGCGGTGGCGGTGGGCGTGCCGTAGAACGGGCAGCCGCGCACGGTGTCGAAGGCGCCGGAATCGCCGCTGGCGGCGTAGATCGTCTGGCCCTGCAGCGCCATCTCCAGGAACACGTCGTGGAACTCCTGAAGCTCCGCGGCGTCGCCTGGCGCCTGGGCGGCGAAGCTGTAGAAGTAGTCCAGTTCCGGCTGCCCCCAGCTCGTGGACACGGTGTCGGCGATGTTCTCCGATGCCGCCGCCTCGAAGCCGTTGATGAAGTTGGCGTTGGTGACGTTGGGCGCGATGTAGACGCGCAGGTTCGCGTCAGGGGCGATGGCGCCGGACTCCTCGACGTCGAGGTCGGTCTCGCCCTCGCCGTCGGGGTTGTTGCCGGCCGCCTCCACGCCGCCGTCCACGTCGACCTTGGTGATGCGGTCGGGCGCCACGCTCAGGCCGATCTGGCTCCAGAACGAGTAGGCGTCGGCAGGGTTGAAGTCGTTGAGCGTGACGATGCCGATGGTGGTGCCGCGCCCGCTGATGCCGCGGGCGTAGATCGGCAGCACGTCGTAGAACCGCTCGAAATCCGCAGGCAGGAAGTCGCCCGGCGTGCCGCCCGCGAGCGTGCCGGCGGTCGGGCGCTGCGCCGGGACGGGGAGCACGGCGCTGCGGTGGCGCGGGCTGGCGTGGGTCATGGTGTCGATGCCGCCGACGCCGCGCACCAGGCCGGCGAGCCGGGCCGGCAGGCGCACCTGGGTGCTCGACGCGATGCCGCTGCGCCCGCCCTGGACGTAGCGGTGCAGCGACAGGCCGAGCGCCTGCGCCGCGGTGCCGGCGGGCGCGGTCGCCTCGATCGCCAGGTGGTTCGGATACACCAGCCCCACGGTGAAGCCCATGCCGCTCAGGATCGCGCTGACGGCGGCGATGTCCGCGTCGGAGGCAGCGTACTGGCGGACGAAGTCCGGCACCGCGAGGAAGCGGTGGTAGGACGGGTCGCCCGGGGTCTGCAGGGCGACCGCGGCGGCCTCTGCGGCGGGCCCGTTCCTCACGGGAAGGAAGAAGGTGAGCGCGAGCGGGTCGCCCACCGCGACGTCGCCGGTCATGGCGGCCCGCGCGGGGCAGGAGGGCATCGCGACCGCGGCGAGCGCAGACAGGGCGGTGGCGAGCGAAAGCCCAAGGCGGCGGGTCATGGAGCGAGGCATCGAACTTCCTGAACTGTGACACCCCTCTTACGCAACGCTCGTGCCACGGCCCGGGGCAGGACCCTGCCCTCCCGCCGGGCGTCGGACAGGCGCCGACGGCCTGGAGCCAGACCCGTTGGCAGGCGGGGCCGGGGTCCCCTCCGCCGCCCCTCGCGACGGCGCGGACGGTCGGACCCGCTGGCGCGTCCAGGCCCCAGGCTGGCGCGTCAGGCCCCGAGCTGCGTGTCAGGCCGGCAGCGCGGCCGGGTCCGTGCGGGACCCCGGGTCCTGCAGAGCCTGCCCGGTCGGGCACAAATCCAGCAGCGGGCAGCGTCCGCAGGCCGGGCTGCGGTGGAAGCAGCAGCGCTGCCCGTGCAGCATCAGCACCTCGTGGTTGTCGTAGACCTGCTGCGCGTCCCACTCGGGCGGCAACTGCGCCGCCAGCACTTGGTGCGACGGCCCCACCGCGAGCCCGGACGGGATCAGCCCGGTGCGCGCCGCGACGCGGTGGTGGTGGCTGTCCACGGGCAGGGCGGCGCGGCGCAGCACGCTGAAGCTGAGCACGGCGGCGCTGGTTTTGGGCCCGACGCCCGGCAGCCGCTCCAGCCACGCCCGCGCCTCGGCGACCTCCATCTGCGCCAGGAAGTCGAGCGACAGGGCGCCGCGCTCCTCCTGCACCGCGCGCAGGATCGCCTGGAGGCGCGGCGCCTTCTGCTCCGGCCAGGTGACGCGCGCGATCGTCGCCTCGACCTCCGCCACGGGGGCCGCGGCCACGTCGCCCCAGTCCGGGAAGCGCGCCCGCAGCGCCTTGAAGGCGGCGCCGCTGTCCGCGTTGCGCGTGCGGTGCGACAGCAGCGAGCTGACCAGCTCGCTCATCGGGTCCAGCGCATGGAAATACGCGATCGGGCAGCCGTAGACGCGGCACAGCCGGCCGTGGATCTCCAGCGCCTTGGCGGTCAGGTCCATGCGCGCGCAACGCCGGGCGCGCGGCGCGGTTCGCGAAGCAGGGTCGAAGCCCGCCAAAGGCAGGCCTTCGGCTCCATCACTTAAGTGAGGCCGGTCCAGGGGGGGCCTC
>CAXSES010000305.1:0-4145 GCA_964236225.1 uncultured Acetobacteraceae bacterium | reverse complement strand
TCGGGGGCCACGACGGTGTCGCTGGACGACAGCACGGAGGACCAGATCCCCTCGCCCGATCTGGCGAAGGCGGTGTTCGCGGCCAGGGCGGGCGAGGTCGTGGGGCCGGTGCAGGGCTCGCTGGGCTGGGTGGTGCTGAAGGTGTCGAAGGTGACGCCGGCGGTGGACCAGGGCTTCGAGCAGGCGCGCGAGGCGCTGCGGCCAGAGGTGGCGCGCGAGCTGGCGGCGGGACAGGTCGACGCGCGGGTGAGCCGGCTGCAGGACGCGCTGGCCGGGGGGACCTCGCTTGACGAGCTGCCGGGCGACCTCGGGGCGGCGGCGGTGGAGGGCACGCTCGACGCGCGAGGGCGCACCGCCACGGGCGAGCCGGCGCCGCTGCCAGGCGACGCGGCGCTGCACGAGGCGGTGATCCGGCAGGCCTTCGCGCAGAAGGTCGGCGACGCCGCCCAGGTGGTGCAGGGGCCGGGGCAGTCGGCGTTCGCGCTGGTCGTGGAGGCGGTCACGCCGCCCAGCCCGAAGCCTTACGCGGAGGTGGCGGATCAGGTGCTGGCGGACTGGCGCGCGGACCAGGTGCGCCACACGCAGGAAGCGGCGGCGGCGCGGCTGCTGGCGGCGGTGCAGGGCGGGCAGGCGCTGGCGACGGCGGCGGCGGTGGAGGGCGCCAAGGTCGCGACCACGCCGCCGATCGGGCGGGCGACGCCGCCCAAGGGGGTGCCGGCGGCGCTGGCGCAGGCGGTGTTCGGGCTCAGGGACGGCGAGGCGACGATGGTGGAGGACACCGCAGGCGCGACCGGGGGCGGCTTTGTGGTCGCCGTGCTCAAGTCGGTGCAGGCGGCCACGCAGGCGGGCGACCCGATCGGCTACGGGCAGATACGGGATGCGCTGTCGCGGGGCATGGGGGACGACGCGGAGATCACCTACGCGTCGGCGCTGCGCGGGCTGGCCAAGCCGCGGATCAACGAGGCGGTGCTGGACCGGGTGGCGGCGGAGCCGTAGGGCGGCGGCACCGAAGTAAGATAAGGCCAGGGCTCTGCCCTGGACCCGCCAGGGCGAGCCGCCCTGGACCGGCGATTTGAAGACAGGCGCGTCGTCGGCAGCAGGGTTGCGGCTGCGCCAAGGCCAGGCTTCTGGAGCCTTGTTTAAATAACGCCGGTCCAGGGCGGCTCGCCCTGGCGGGTCTGGGCAGAGCCCAGCCTTGCTTCCTTGCCGGCCCGCCACTGGATGAGGTCTTCCCGATTGGCACAACCTGACCCCCGCGACATCCGGCTTGCACGCTGGTTGGGCTACGGCTGGGCGTTCGCCGTGGGCCTGGTGTTCGTGCTGTCGATCTTCCCGCACGACCTGCTGACGCTTCGCGCGGTGTTTAACGCGCGGCTGAGCGGCGACGTGGCGCAGCACGTGGTCGGGCAGCGGGCGTTCCTGCAGGACTCCTGGCACTGGCCGCTGCTGCGCACGACGATGCTGGACGCGCCGGGCGGGCTGAGCGTCGCGATGACCGACAGCAACCCGCTGGTGGTGCTGCCGCTCAAGCTGGTGGCGCGGTGGCTGCCGGCGGGGTTCTCGGCGGTGCAGCTCTGGCTGGCGTTCTGCTACCTGGCGCAGCCGGTGGCGGCGGTGTTCGCGCTGCGCAGCGCCGGCGAGCGGCGGCTGGTGCCGGCGGTGGCTGTGTCGCTGTTCGCGATCGCCATGCCGACGTTCCTGTTCCGCCACCCGCACAGCGCGCTGTCGTCGCATTTCGTGCTGCTGCTGGCGCTGGGCGCGTACTGGCGCGGCGTGCGGGGTGCCGCGGGGGGGCGCTGGCTGCCGCCGGTGCTCCAGCTCGCGAGCTTCCTGATCCACCCTTACCTGGCGCCGATGGTGGCGGCGGTGCTGCTGGCGGTGCCGGCGACGCTGGCGCTGCGCTGGGACCGGCGCTGGGCGCAAGCGTGCCTGCCGGTGCTGGGCGGGTTCGCGCTGACGGCGGCGGTGGCGGCGTGCCTGGGCTACGGTGCGGCGACGCCGAGCGGGGGGTTCGGCGACGGCTCGATGAACGTGCTGTCGCCGGTGTTCCCGGCGCAGTCGCGCTTCTTCGGGCACGGGCTGAGCGTGCTGGACGCGACCGGGTCGCAGCACGAGGGCTACCAGTTTCTCGGGCCGGGGCTGCTGGCGCTGCTCGGGTTCGCGAGCGTGGCGTGCCTGTTCAGCACGCGGGTAAAATTCCTGCGACGGCATTTCGGCCTGGCGCTGGCGTGCGTGGCGCTGACGGCGCTCGCCGTGTCGAGCGTGGTGTACGTGGGCACGCACAAGGTGCTCGACCTCGGGCGGGTGCCGCCGGCGCTGCACCAGCTCCGGGCCAGCGGGCGGCTGTTCTGGCCGGTGGCGTACGTGCTGCTGGTGGGCGCGGTGGCGGCGGTGGCGCGGGTGACGCCGCGGCCGGTGGCGTGGGTCGTGCTGCTGGCCACCGCGATGCTCCAGCTCCTCGATGCGCGCGGCGAGCGCAGGATCGTGACGCGCGACCTGCGGGCGGTGGACGCGCCGGCCTACGACGCGGCGCGGCTCGACACCCTGCTGCGGGCGCACACGCGGCTGACCGTGCTGCCGACCTTCGGGTGCGGGGCGAACGCCGCGACGCCGGAGTTCTCGCAGGTGATGCTGGCGGCGTCGCGGCTGCGGGTCGCGGTGAACACGATGTACGTCGCGCGCTTCGCCGCGATCCCGGAGTGCGCGGTGACGGAAGCGGCGACCGCGCCGCTGGCCGAGGGCGAGCTGCGCCTGTTCCTGCCGATGGAGGCGCAGGCGGGGCCCGCGGCGGTGCCGGACGGGGCGCGCCTGTGCCGCGCGTTCGGGGCGACGTCGGTGTGCACGCGGCAGGCGGCGCTGCTCGACGGGCTGGCGCCGGTGGCGGCGGCGGTCGTGGCGCCGGGGCGCGAGGTGGCGACCGGGGTGGCGGAGGCGGGCGCGGTGCCCGGCGTGCTGGGGCCGGGGTGGTATGCGGCGGAGCCGTCGGGGGTGTGGTCGGTCGAGCACGAGGCGGTGCTGGCGGCGGTGCTGTCCCCTGCCCTGCCCGCGGGCGAGCCCGTGGCGTTCGAGGCGCTGATGCAGGGGTTCAGCGGGGTGCACGGGGTCGCGCAGCACGTGGCGCTGTCGGTGAACGGGCATTTCGTCGTCGAGCAGGACGTGCGCGACCGGGAGGACACCGTGTTCCGGGCGCAGGTCCCGGCGGAGGACCTGGTGGAGGGCGCGCAGGTGCTGCGCTTCGACATCGCCCATCCGGTGCGGCCGACGGAGGTGGGGATCATCACGGACAGCCGCCAGCTCGGAGTGTTCCTCAGGAGCGTGCGGTTCGGGGGGCCTTGAGGAAAGGAAGGTTGAGGCTCCGCCTCAAACTCCGCCAAAGGGCGAACCCTTTGGAAACCGCTTGTTGAAGGGGCGATTGCGGTCGGGGCGGGAGCCCTCTAACGGAGGCCGGTCCAGGGCGGCTCGCCCTGGCGGGGTCGCCTCCTTCAAGCAGGGGGGCAGAGCCCCTAGCCTTGCTTGCTTCGGGGGCGCGGCGATGGACGACTTCACGGCGGCGTACGAGGCTGGGCAGGGCGCGCTGGTATGGAGCAGCCTGGTGTCGGACCTGCTGACGCCGGTCGCCGCGTTCCTGAAGCTGGCGCACGGGCAGGCGAACAGTTTTCTGCTCGAAAGCGTCGAGGGCGGCGCGGCGCGGGGGCGGTACTCGATCATCGGGATGGCGCCGGACCTGGTGTGGCGGTGCCGGGACGGGCGAGCGGAGATCAACCGGGACGCGCTGGCGGCGCCGCACGCCTTTGTCGCGCAGGAAGGCGCGCCGCTGGAGGCGCTGCGGGCGCTGCTGGGGGAGACGCGGCTCGATGTGCCTTTGGGCCTGCCGCCGATGGTGGGGGGGCTCGTCGGGTACCTGGGCTACGACATGGTGCGGCAGATGGAGCGGCTGGCGTCGAAGAATGTGGACGTGCTGGGGCTGCCGGAGGCGGTGATGCTCAGGCCGACGCTGTTCGCGGTGTTCGACACGGTGCGCGACGAGCTGACGCTGGCGGCGCCGGTGTGGCCGCAGGCGGGGGTTTCGGCGCAGGCGGCGCGGGCGGTGGGGCAGGCGCGGCTGGACGCGGCGCGGGCGGCGCTGGCGCGTCCGGTGGCGGTGG
>CAXSES010000304.1:0-4157 GCA_964236225.1 uncultured Acetobacteraceae bacterium | reverse complement strand
TCCTAACGTGTCAGGCCAGACCCAGGTGTTCGCTGCTGAAATTGAATCCGCCAACACTTAAGTTGCGCCGGGTCCAGGGGCGGCTCGCCCCTGGCGGGTCTGGGCAGAGCCCAGCCTTGCTTGAACGGCCATCGCATTCAGCCGTTGGTGTAATACCAGCGGCGCCCGAGTGTGACCTATCGGGGTTTCGCCTCAGGCATGGGGCGGAGCCCTTAGCCTTTCCGCTACGCCGCAACCTGGCACGCCTCGAAGCCGCGCCGCAACTGCGGCCGGTTGAGGTTGCGCCCGATGAACACCAGGCGCGACACCCTCTCCTCGCCCGGCTTCCACGGCGCCACGTAGTCGCCGTCCGCCATCATGTGCACCGCCTGGAACGCGAAGCGCCGGTCCTCGCCCGCGTAGCCGAGGATGCCCTTGGTGCGCAGCAGGTCGCCGCCCTTCTCCGCCAGGAGCTGGCTCATCCAGGCGTTGAACCTCGCCCCGTCGATCGGGCGCCGCGCCTCGAACGACAGGCTGGCGATGTCCTCGTCGTGCGCGTGCTCGTCGCCGTGGGCGAGGAAGTCCGGGTCGAACGCCAGGATGCGGTCCAGCTCGAAGGCGCCCTGGTCCAGGATCTCTGCGACAGGCACGGCGGAGCGGGTCGCGCGGTGCAGGCGGGCGAAGCGGTTGATGGCGCGCACCTGCGCCTCGACAGCGAGCAGCCCTGCCTCGTCCACCAGGTCGGTCTTGTTGAGCACGATCACGTCGGCGAACGCGATCTGGGCGGCGGCCTCGGCGGAGTCGGCGAGGCGGGCGGGCAGGGTCAGGGCGTCGACCACGGTGACGATGGCGTCGAGCCGGCACCTCGCGCGCACCGTCTCGTCGACGAAGAAGGTCTGGGCGACCGGCGCGGGGTTCGCGAGCCCCGTGGTCTCGACGATGATGCCGTCGAACTTCGTGCGCCGCTTCACCAGCGCGCCCAGGATGCGGATCAGGTCGCCGCGCACGGTGCAGCACACGCAGCCGTTGTTCATCTCGAACACCTCCTCGTCGGTGTCCACCACGAGGTCGTTGTCCACGCCCAGCTCGCCGAACTCGTTGATGACCACGGCGTACCTGCGGCCGTGGCTCTCGGTGAGGATGCGGTTGAGCAGCGTGGTCTTGCCGGCGCCCAGGTAGCCGGTCAGCACCGTGACCGGCACCCTGGCCTGCTCCTCGGCGCCGCGGGCCGCGGGAGCCGCCTGGTCCGGCAAGGCGCCCGCCCGGTCCGGCGGCGCGGCGGCGCGGCCCTGGCCGGGCGTGTCCCCGCGCGGCGCGGCGGGCAGGGTGGTGTCGCTCATGGGGGGTCTCCGCTGTCTCCGGTGGCCGACATATAGGCGCGCGCCTCGGCCAGTCCCAAGCCCAGCAGCAGGAAGAACCAGCCGGACAGCGGCATCGAGGTGAAGCTCGACGCGGAGGCGAGGGGCCATTCCTGGATCAGCGCGGAGACGAACAGCCCGACCCGCAGCGCGTGCCGGCCGGCCTCCCGCCCGCCCGCGGCCGACCGGCGCCGCCGCGCGCCGCGCCACAGCCCCCGCGACAGGCCGCGCAGCCAGGCCGCCACCAGCAGCCCGAACAGCAGCAGGCCGGGCAGTCCGGCATCGGTCAGCGCCTGGAGGTAGTGGTTGTGCGGGTGCTGCACGCAGACCTCCGGCCCGCCGCCCCCGCCGTCGCCGCGTCCGTCCCCCGCCACGCCGCCCAGCGCGTGGAACGCGGAGGGCTCCGGGCAGCCGGTGCGGTAGCCGTCGAAGCCGCGCCCGGTCCAGGGGTTGGCGCGCGCGAGGACCAGGGCGCGCACGGCGATGCGGCCGTAGTCGCTCTCGGGGAAGTGTCGCATCTGCTGGCCGAAGCGGGTGACCAGGTGGCCGAAGGTCGGCGGCGAGAGGATCGCGGTGGCGGGCACCAGCAGGGCGGCGGCCAGCAGGCAGGCCAGCGCCACGCGCCGCAGCCTGGGCAGCAGCAGCCCGCTGACCGCCAGCCCGAGCCCGGTGAGCAGCAGCGGCATGCGCTGCCCGATCAGCACCATCGTGACCACGCCGGCCAGCGCCAGCGCCAGCGCCGCCCAGACCCGCCCGCGGGCCATCCAACGCGCGGCGGCCGGCAGCATCGCGGGGAACAGCAGCCGCGACATCGGCGGGCCGGCGCGCGGCTCGCGGTACGGCCCGGTGAGCGAGCCGTCGCCCCAGCGCGGCCAGCCCCACAGGTCGCGCCCGACCAGCGCCTGCAGCCAGCACTGCAGCGCGACGTAGAGCCCCGCCAGCGCCACCAGCCGCGCCAGCCAGCGCCGCGTCGCGGCCCAGGGCGCCTCCGCCGCGCGCTGTCGCGCCCGATCCGCGAGGCCGGCGGCGGGGTCGCCCGGGCGGATCGTTCCCGCCAGCACCCAGTGCTCCAGCGCCGCCGCGAACACCAGGAAGCGCACCAGCACCACGGCCTGCACGAGCGAGCGTCCGCCGCCCTGGCCGAGCCCCGCCAGCGGGAGCGAGCACGCCACCAGCCACAGCCACCAGGCCGCCGCCACCCGCACCCAGGTCGTGCGCAGCCAGCGCCAGTCGCGCTGGCGCGCCGAGCGCAGCAGGAACAGCGCGGCGATCGTGGCGATCACTGCCTCCGCCAGGCCGCGCCCGTGCAGCAGCACCAGCGGCAGCACCAGCACGAGCGCGCGCACCGGCCCGGGCGCCACCTCGGGCGGGGCGGCCCGCGTCGCGGAACCTGAGGGCATGGCGGCGGGCGGCCAGGGGCGGCGCAGCACCAGGGCCGCCACGCGCCGCATCGCGGGCCGCATCACGCGGCGGGTTCCTGGCTGCCGGCCGCGTCCTGGATCGTGCCGGGCCAGGCCCCGGCGGGGCGTGCGCCGCGCAGCCAGGCGACGCGGTGCCCGGCCAGGCGGCGCCGCGCGGCGGGCCGGTCGAAGTCGCGCGCCCGCGCCAGCCCCGCCGCCGACAGCGCCGCGCGCGCCGAGGGCTCTGCCGTCAGGCGCAGCATCGCCGCCGCGAGCGAGCCGGCGTCCGGGCCGGCCAGCAGCGCCGCCCCGCCCGCCAGCTCGGGCAGGCCGCCGCGCGGCGAGGCGATCAGCGCCGCGCCGCTGGCCATCGCCTCCAGCGCCGCGAGCCCGAACGGCTCCTCCCAGGCCGACGGCACCGCCACGATCGCCGCGCGCGCCATCGCCGCCAGCACGGCGGGATGCGGCAGGTGGCCGAGCAGGCGCACCCCGGCCGCCGCGGCGCGCGGGCGCAGCGCGGCCAGGAACGGCGTGTCCGCGCTCTCCGGCGAGAACCGGTCCGCGCCGATCATCTCCGCCCGCCAGCCCGGACGCTGCGGCAGCACCGCGGCGCAGGCCTCGACGAACGTGTCGGCGCCCTTGGTCGCGGTGAGCCGGCCCGCGAACAGCAGCACGGGGTCGCGCGCGTCGGGCGGCGCCGGCGTCGGCAGGGCGGACAGGTCCAGGCAGTTCGGCAGCACCGCCGGGCCCCGCGTCGCGTCCGGCAGGCCCGCCATGAAGCGGCGGCGCAGGTGCTCGGACACGCAGACCACGTCGAGGCGCGCCAGCAGCGCCAGCCGCGCCCGCCTCGTGCGCGCGCCGCGCATCTCCTGCGGGTCGTTGTGCAGCACCAGGCCGAGCCTCGCGTGCGGCAGGTGGCGGGCCAGGAGCAGCGCCACCGCCGGGCGGTTGTGCACCTCCACCAGGGCGGGCGCGCGCGGACGCAGCACGCGCGCCACCCCCGCCGCGTAGCGCGCGAGCCGCCCCAGCGGCGGCCAGGCCGGCAGGGGCGCGGGCAGGAACTCGATGTCGGCGAACGGCGCGGGCTGCGGCGCGCCCACCACGACGTCGCCGGGCAGCGCGAGCCTGCGCACCAGCAGGCCCACCGCGCCGACCGCCGCGGGCGAGAACCCCTCGCGCGGCGGCAGGACGATGGCGGCGCACGGGTCAGGCATGGGCGGCGTTCTAGTCCGCAGGCCCGGGTCCCGCCAGAAAGAAGCAGGCAAGATTGAGGCTCTGCCTCAAACTCCGCCAAAGGCTCGCCTTTGGAAACCAACACTTAAGTTGTGCCGGGTCCAGGGGCGGCTCGCCCCCGCTTTTAAGCACGGGGCGGGTCTGGGCGGAGCTGGCCAAAGGTTCCGATGGCCCGCTTGGGCCATTG
>CAXSES010000303.1:0-4161 GCA_964236225.1 uncultured Acetobacteraceae bacterium | reverse complement strand
CCAGTATCAGGGCTGCTTGCCCTGGCTGATGCGGTCCTCGGACTTCGCCTTCTCGTGGTGGCCCGCCACCGCCCCGACCGCGGCTCCGGTCTTGGTGTGGCCGCCCATCATGTGCCCGGCAACGCCGCCGACCGCGGCGCCCTTCAAGGTGCCGCCCTTCGGCGAAGGCGAGGCGTCCTGGGCAAGGGCCGCGACCGGACCCGCCACGAGGACGAACGCGGCGGCACCAGCGCGGATCAGGTTGGCAAGCTTCATCATGCACTCCATCGGAAGGCGGAAGGAATCTCCGCACTCTACCTAAAACCGAACTCGTGGCGAAAGTTCGGCGCGCCGTCGCGCCGAAGCGGCAATCTCGCCTGGCGGGCGAACACGGAAGCCAGGCAAGGCTGGGCCCTGCCCAGACCCGCCAGGGCGAGCCGCCCTGGACCGGCCTTACTGAAGCAGAGCCGGTCCGCTCCCGGGCGGAGTTTGAGGCCCATGCTTGAAGGCGGGGCATCTCCCTTGTCTGCTTCCCGATCGATCCACGCGTCACCCCCGTGCCAGCGAGCGCGCCTCCGCCACGAGCGCCAGCGTGAGCAGCGGCAGCGTCTCGCGGCGCGGCACCACCAGGCCGACCTCGAACGAGGTGTCCGGCTCGGTCAACGGCACGGAGCAAAGCCCCGCCGCGCGCAAGGCCTCGCCGCCATCCTGCCCCGCCACCGGCGAGCCGCCCGCCATCGCCCGCACCACCGCGCCGGGCAGGACGCTGGCCCAGCCCCCGCCGCGCACGTGGGCCAGCAGCGCCAGCACCGAGTCGGACTCCAGGCGCGCCATTGGCGTACCTCCTGCCTGGCTCGGCCCGGCCTGGCCCAGCAGCCGGTCCAGGATGCGCCGGTTCTGCATGTCCTGCGTCAACAGGCACAGCGCCAGCCCCCTCGCCTCCGCCCAGGTCACGCTGTCGCGCCCGGCATAAGGTCCGTCCGCCGTGGTCACCAGGTGGAAGTGCTCGCGGTACAGCGGCACAGACGCCACCCGGCGCAGCGTGTCCGCGTCGAGGTAGGTCACGCCGGCGTCGACCTCCAGGTTCTCCATCAGCTCCAGCACCTGGTTCGACGGGCGCGACAGCACGGTGAAGCGCAGCGCGGGGTGGCGCCGCAGCATCGGCGCGGTGAGCAGCGCCACGCCGGGCACCGCGGTCGGGATCACCGCCAGGCGCAGGTGCCCCGCGACGTCGCGGCGGTGCGCCTCGATCTCCTGGCGCATCGCCCTGGTGTCGGCCACGATGCGCCGCGCCCAGCCGAGCACCCGCTCGCCCTCGGGCGTGAAGCCGCGGAACCGGGAGTCGCGCTCGACGATCAGGATGCCGAGCTGGTCCTCGAGCTGGCGCAGGCCGGCGGACAGCGTGGGCTGGGTGATGCCGACGGACTCGGCGGCGCGGCCGAAATGGCGCTCCCGGGCCAGGGCGAGAATCAGCTCCAGCTTGTCGATCATGCGGCAGAAGACAGGAAGGCCAGGGGCTCTGTCCCCCATCCCTGGAAGCGGAGACCGCGCCAAAGGCTCGCCTTTAAAAACCCATGCTCAAGGAGCGCCGGTCCAGGGGCGGCTCGCCCCTGGCGGGTCTGGGCAGAGCCCAGCCTTGCCTGCTTCGCCAGCACCTCAGCAATCCGCCTTCAGCACCTCGCCCGCGAGATACAGCGACCCGCAGATCAGCACCCGCCCCACCCCCGACGCCTGCGCCGACACCGCCCGCAGCGCGTCTGCCACCGTCGGCCCCGGCCGCGCCACGCCCCCGGACGCCGCGACCACCGCCTCGACCGACAGCCCGAGATACTGCCCCGGCTCGCAGACCGCGTGCACGCTCGCAGCGAGCGGCAGCAGCGGGCGCAGGAACGCTCCGGCATCCTTGGCCTGCTTCATGCCCACCACCAGGTGCAGAGGCCGGTCGGACCACGACGCCAGATGCGCCGCCAGCGCCCGTCCTGCGCCCTCGTTGTGCGCGCCGTCCAGCCACAGTTCCCAGCCGCCCGGCAGCGACGCGGCCAGACGCCCGTGCAGGCGCTGCATCCGCCCCGGCCACTCCGCCCACGCGATGCCGCGCAGCGCCGCGTCGGGCACCAGCCCGGACGCGCGCGCGGCGGCCAGCGCGATGCCGGCATTGTCGATCTGGTGCGCGCCCAGCAGCGACGGCGCCGGCAGCGCCAGCGCGCCCGCAGCGTCGGTGTAGCGCAGCGCCTCGTCCGCGCCGCCATCCGCCGCCCACGCGACGTCCCACTCCCGCCCCCGCAGCAGCACCGGCGCGCCCACCGCCGCCGCATGGCCCAGCAGCACGTCGCGCACCGCAGCGGGCTGGTCGCCGACCACCACCGGGCTGCCCGGCTTCATGATCCCTGCCTTCTCCCGCGCGATCAGCTCCAGCGTGTCGCCCAGGAAATCCTGGTGGTCGAGCGAGATCGAGGTGATCGCGCACATCGCGGGCGGCGGGATCACGTTGGTCGCGTCCGCCCGCCCCCCGAGCCCGACCTCCAGCACGCACAGATCGGCCGGCACCCGGGCGAACAGCGTGAAGCTCGCCGCGACCAGGACCTCGAACACCGTGATCGCCGCGCCGTCATTGACCGCGGCGACCTCCTCGATCACCGCCGACAGCGCCTCGTCGCTGACCAGCTCGCCGGCCAGGCGGATGCGCTCGCGGAAATGAACCAGGTGCGGCGAGGTGTAGACGTGCACCCGCAGCCTCCCCGCCTCGCCAATCGCGCGCAGGAAGGCGCAGGTGCTGCCCTTGCCGTTGGTACCCGCGACATGGATCACCGGCGGCAGGCGCCGCTCCGGATGCCCGAGCCTGGCGAGCAGCACCTTCAGCCGCTCCAGGCTGAGATCGATCAGCCTGGGATACAGGCCGTGCAGGCGCTCGATCACCGCCTCGGCGCGGCTCACCGCCCGGCCCTGCCCCGCTCGGTCCTACCCGGCGCGGTCCTGCCCCGCCCGGTTCTGCCCGGCCCGGTCCTGGCCCGTCTGGACGTCACGGCGCGTCGGCCACGGCAGCCCCGGCGATCTCCAGCGCCGCAGCCTCCGGCACGCCAGCGGCGCCCGGCACCACATCCGGTCCGGACGCGACCTCTGCGGCGGGGTGAACGGCCTCCGGAACCCGGCGCAGCAGCCCGATCAGCCGCGCCAGCGTGGCGCGCATCTCGCCGCGATGCACCACCATGTCGACGATGCCGTGCTCGTGCAGATACTCCGCGCGCTGGAACCCCTCGGGCAGCGTCTCGCGCACGGTCTGCTCGATCACCCGCGCGCCCGCGAACCCGATCAGCGCGCCCGGTTCGGCGATCGCGATGTCGCCCAGCATGGCGAAGCTGGCCGTCACGCCGCCGGTGGTCGGGTCGGTGAGCACCACCAGGAACGGCAGCCCTGCCTCCTTGACCATGCACGTGGCGATCGTGGTACGCGGCATCTGCATCAGGCTGATGGCGCCCTCCTGCATCCGCGCGCCGCCCGACGCCGTGAACACGATCAGCGGCGCCGCCTGCAGCACCGCCAACCGGGCGGCGGCGACGATGCCCTCGCCCACCGCGGCGCCCATCGACCCCGCCATGAACTCGAACGCCATCGCCGCCACCACGCAGCGATGCCCGCCGATCGTGCCGTGCGCCACCACCAGCGCGTCGTCGAGCCCGGTCCGCGCCCGCGCATCGCGCAGCCGGTCGACGTAGCGCTTCTGATCGCGGAACCCCAGCGGATCGACCGGCGCGCGCGGCAGCTCGATGCGGGTGAAGCTCGCCTCCGCGCGCTCCGGCCGCCCGCCATCCACGGGCGCGGCATCGACCCTTGCGCCAGAGGGCGCGCGGTCGAAGGTCCAGGCCAGCCGCTCCTGCGCCGTCCCGCGCATGTGGTGCCCGCAGTTGGGGCACACCTTCAGGCTGGCCTCCAGCTCCTTGGTGGACACCACCTGCTCGCAGGCCGGGCACTGCGTCCACAGATTGTCCGGCACCTCGCGCCGTCCCAGCAGGGTGCGGATTCGCGGCCTGACATACTCGGTGAGCCAGCTCATCCCCGGGTGTCCCGCACGCCCCGGACCGCCCCGCTCACGCCGCCATCCCCGTTTCGTCGATCCCCATCACGCCGCCCGTCCTGTCACGCTGCCTGGCCTTGGCGTGCGCTTCGCACGCTTTTTGCCAGGGC
>CAXSES010000302.1:1246-4169 GCA_964236225.1 uncultured Acetobacteraceae bacterium | reverse complement strand
GTAGCCTGCCAAAGGTTCCGGCGGCCCTCTTGGGCCGTTGGAAGGGCAGGCGGAGCGAGAGCCCAGCCTTGCCTGCCTGCCTTGCGACCTAGCCCTGCAGGTTCAGTGCACGTATCCGAACGAGGGCGCCCCGAGGCCCGGGCAGGAGCAGTGTTCGCCGAGGCGGACCTGCTGCGGCAGGCGGCACTGGTAGACGCCGGCGGCGCACACGTAGCCGTAGCCTTCCGCGACCTGCGGGCCGACCACCGCAGGCGCCCCCGCGCAGCCGCCGAGCAATGCGAGCAGCGCCAAGGCGGCGATCCGGGGCAGGGTCAGGGTGGTGCGGGAATGCGGCATTCTGGTCTCCTGGTTGAGGCGGCGGAGGCGGGGCGCAGCGGTCAGTGCATCAGCGGCGCGCGCAGGAAGGTGTCGCGGTCGGCCGAGGTCACGGCGATGTCCATCTCCGCGCCGAGCCGGCCGATGCGAAGCGCGACGCGGGCGCCGGCGTTGCCCGTCGACCAGACGCGGCGCCACAGCGCGGACAGCTCGCTGATCTCCTCCTCGCCCACGGCGAGCACGCGGTCGCCGACCATCAGCCCGGCCTTCTCCGCCGGGCCGCCGTCGGCGAGGCCGCCGACCACGATGGCGTCGTCGTCCTCCATGGCGTAGATGCCGAGCCAGGGACGCGGCGGCCTGTTGACCCGGCCCAGGGTGCGCAGGTCGTCCAGGATCGGCAGCAGCCGGGCGATCGGCACCACCATGTTCATGTCGACGCGCCGGCCCTTGGCGTCGCCCTGCTGCAGGATCAGCGACGCTACGCCGAGCAGCCGGCCGTCCTGGCCGATCAGGGCGGCACCGCCCCAGAACGGGTGCGCGGGCGCGGTGAAGATCGCGTCGTCGAGCACGTATTCCCAGTAGCCGGCGAACTCCTGGCGCGCGACCACGTGGGTCTCGATGGCGCGGGCCATGCCGCCCTGCGCCGCCAGGATCGCGGTCGAGCCGACCTCCGGCCCCTGGGTGGTGCTGAACTCCAGCGCCGGGGCATTCAGCCGCCCGAGCGGCTGCACGAGGGCGAAGCCGCTCTCCGCGTCCACGCCCAGGGCATGGCCCAGCACCGCGCCGCCGCCGGCCGTGGTCAGCCAGATGGTCTCCGCCTCCAGCACCAGGTAGCCCATGGTCAGCACCAGGCCGCCGGCGATCACCACGCCTGAGCCGTCGCGCTCGGTGCCGAGCGCGACGGCGGTGAAGGCGTCGGCGGGCACGCTGGCGCGCACCCCGATCACGCTGAGCAGGGCGGTGCCGAGATCGAACGGGTAGTCGCTCGGGTCCGGCCTGAGCTTGGAGGGGATTTCCGGCTCCTTCCTGGGCATTGGTCTGGGCGCTCCCTGTGTCCCTGCCGGAGCATAGCCCGGCGTCGCCCCGGCGGCGAGGCAATCTGTAGTTGCAAATCCGGCGAACGGCTCGCGCGAATCATGGCGGTGCTCTAACGTCGGCCGCGGAGAGTGGATGCACCCATGACACCTGCGCCGTCACCTGACGATCCGTTCATGCCAATGCTGGCCGTGCCGGGAACAACGCCGCGACCCGGACATGGCGTGGCGGGCGGGGTGGACGCGCCCGTCGCGACGGCGTTGGGGGCCGGACCTGGGATGCGCCCCGACGCGGCGGGTCAGGGCTACCTTCCGGCGCTGGACGGGCTGCGGGCGGTGGCGGTGCTGCTGGTGGTGGCCTCGCACGCGGGGCTGGAGCGGGCGGTGCCGGGCGGGCTCGGGGTCACGGTGTTCTTCGCGGTGAGCGGGTTCCTCATCACCCGCCAGATCGTGGCGCAGCACCGGCGGGACGGCCGGGTCGGGCTGGGCGGGTTCTATCGGCGCAGGCTGCTGCGTCTGGTGCCGGCCTGGTTCGCCTACGTGGCGCTGGCCGGCGGCGCGTTCGTGCTGGCGGGCGGCTGGATCGGGCCGGGCGGCTGGGCGGCGGCGCTTGGGCAGGAAGCCAACTACTACCAGCTCGCGAGCGGCTACCGCTCGACTCTGCCGGGGGTGCGCCACCCGTTCAACATCCTGTGGTCGCTCGCGGTGGAGGACCATTTCTACCTGGTCTGGCCGGCGGCGCTGCTCGCCTGCCTGGCGCGGGGGCGGCTCGGCTGGGCGCTCGGCCTGTGTCTCGCGGTGTGCGCGGCGGCGCTGGCGTGGCGCCTGTGGCTGCTGGGCGACTGTTTCGCCCCGCGGCCCGGCGTGTGGGCGTGCCTGCGCATCGAGGCCAACCCGGCGTTCCGCTACAACAGGCTGTATCTCGCGACCGACACGAGGCTGGACTCGATCGCGTGGGGCGCGGCGCCGGCGCTGCTGCTGGCGATGCGCCCGGCCTGGGGCGCGCGGCTGGCGGCGGCGCGGATGCTGCCGGCGCTGGCGCTGGGGGCGCTGGCGGCGAGCCTTGCGCTGGGCGGCGCCTGGGCGGCGACGTTGCCGGGCGAGGCGGGCGCGGTCCTGGGCGGGCCGGCGGGGCGCGAGGCGCTGCGCACCACGGTGCAGGGCGTGGCGCTGGCCGTGCTGGTGCCGGCGGTGGCGCTGACCACGCATCGCTGGCGTCGGGCGCTGGAAGGCCGCGCGGCGCTCATGGTCGGAAGGGCCAGCTACTCGATCTACCTGTGGCATTGGGGGGCGTTCGCGCTGGCCGACGGGGTGGCGACGCGCAATGGCGCGCGGTGGGTCGCGCTGGCGATCCCTCTGGCGGCCGGGCTGAGCGCGGCGTCGTTCCTCGGCATCGAGCGGCCGATGCTGCGGGCGCGGCGGCGGGCGGGGTCGCACGCGCCCGGCGCGATCGCGGGCAGCCGGCGCGACCGCGAGGCAGGCGGGGTTGAGGCTCCACCTCAGACTTCGCCAAAGACCCGCCTTTGGAATCCACTTGCCTGAGGGAAGGGCCTCCAGAGGCTCCATGCCTGAAG
>CAXSES010000302.1:0-1146 GCA_964236225.1 uncultured Acetobacteraceae bacterium | reverse complement strand
GAGCCCGGCCTTGGCCTGCCGCTGCGCTGCCTTGCGGCAAGGTGATCCTCTTGCGCCGTGCGCCTCCCTGGACAGCCACCCGGGGGCGGTTTACCGACACAACGGCCCACAGGGCGTGGCGCCTGCCGCGGGCGCGGGAGAGCAGGATGAGCGCGACGGAGCCGAGCGGCCCGCTGAACGGCCTGCGGGTGTTCGACCTGACCCGCGTGCTGGCCGGGCCGACCTGCGTGCAGATGCTGGCCGATCTCGGCGCGGACGTGATCAAGATCGAGAAGCCAGGCAGCGGCGACGACACGCGCGGCTTCGCGCCGCCGTTCATGCCGGGCACCAAGGAGAGCGCCTATTTCGTGGGCGTGAACCGCAACAAGCGCTCCGTGACGCTCGATATCGCCAAGCCGGAGGGGCAGGCGCTGGCGGTGCGCCTGATCGAGGGCTGCGACGTGCTGGTGGAGAACTTCAAGGCCGGCGCGCTGGCCCGCTACGGCCTGGGCTACGAGCAGCTCCGCGTGCGGTTCCCCCGACTGATCTACTGCTCGATCACCGGATTCGGGCAGACCGGGCCTTACGCCGAGCGGCCCGGCTATGACGGGCTGATGCAGGCGATGGGCGGGGTGATGAGCCTGACCGGGGAGCCGGACGGGCTGCCGCAGAAGATCGGCGTCCCGGTCGCCGACCTGTTCGCCGGCCTGTACGGGTGCATCGGCGTGCTGGCGGCGCTGCGACACCGCGACGCGACAGGGCGAGGCGGGCTGGCCGGCGCCAGCGACGCGCCCTCGGCGGACGCCGTGCCGGCGGCAGTGGCGGAAGGGGCCGCGGCGGCAGCGGAAAGCGCCGCGGCGGCGGCAGCGGATCTGCGTGCGGCAGCCGAGGACGTGGTCGGGCGCGCTGCGCTGGCGCGGGGGACGGTGACGCTGGGGCAGGACGCGGGCGGCGCCACCTCGCAGGGCGGGCTGGCGGCGGGCGGGCTGCAGGGCGCGGCCCCGGAGCCCGTTGCCGCCGCGAAGGGCGCGGGTGGCCAGCACATCGACATCGGCATGCTGGACACGCACGTCGCATGGCTGGCGAACCAGGGCATGAACTACCTGGCGACAGGGGAGAACCCGGCGCGGCTGGGCAACCAGCATCCCAACATCGTGCCCTACCAGG
>CAXSES010000301.1:3011-4182 GCA_964236225.1 uncultured Acetobacteraceae bacterium | reverse complement strand
CTCTTGGGCCGTTGGAAGGGCAGGCGGAGAGAGAGCCCAGCCTTGCTTGCCTGACCGTCGCACTCGACGGGCCGCCGGCATCGCTCGCGAGGATCGGGCTCCATCCCGGGAAAGGCGGGTCCCCGGCCGCGGCCTGACCGTCGAGGCGCCTAGCCCCCCACCAGCCCGCGCGCGAAATCGGCCGCCTCGAACGGCCTGAGGTCGGCGACCTGCTCGCCCACGCCCACCGCATGCACAGGCAGGCCGAACGCCTCGGCCAGCGCCACCACGATGCCGCCCCGCGCGCTGCCGTCGAGCTTGGTGACCACGAGCCCTGTCACGTCCACCATCTCCTTGAACACCCGCACCTGCTGCACCGCGTTCTGCCCTGTGGTCGCGTCCAGCACCAGAAGCACCGAATGCGGCGCGCTCGCATCCTGCTTGCGCAGCACCCGTATCATCTTCTGCAGCTCCGCCATCAGCTCGGCGCGGTTGTGCAGCCGGCCGGCGGTGTCGATCAGCAGCACGTCCGCGCCCTGCGCCTGCGCCCGCCTCAGCCCCTCGAACGCCAGCCCGGCCGCGTCGGAGTTCGGCGGGCCGGACACCACCTCGGTCCGCGTCCGGCTGCCCCAGACCTGGAGCTGCTCCACCGCCGCCGCGCGGAACGTGTCGCCCGCCACCAGCATCGCGGTCAGCCCGTCGTCGCGGTACTGCTGCGCCATCTTGCCCAGCGTGGTGGTCTTGCCGACGCCGTTGACGCCCACGCACAGCACCACGTGCGGGCGTCGCGAACGGTCCAGCGCCAGCGGCCGCGCCACCGGCGCCAGGATCGCCGCGATCTCCTCGGCGAGCGACTGCTTGATCTCCGCCGCCGTGACCTCGCTGCCGAACCGCGCGCCGCGGAACGCGGCGATCACCTTGCCCGCCGCCGCCGGCCCGAGGTCGGCGGCGATCAGCAGCTCCTCCAGCGCCTCCAGCCCGGCGTCGTCGAGGCGGCGGCGGTCGAACACCGCATTGATCCCGCCGCCCAGCTTGTCCGTGGTGCGCGACAGCCCGGACTTGAGCCGGTTGAGGAAACCCAGCGCCATCAGACCCGCTCCGCCCGCAGCCCGGCGGCGTCCGCCGCCACCACCCTCGCCCGCAGCACCAGCCCCGCCAGGCCCGTGCCCGGCCGCCCGTCGCCCGCCTGCCC
>CAXSES010000301.1:0-2911 GCA_964236225.1 uncultured Acetobacteraceae bacterium | reverse complement strand
GCGTTCCTGCCCGTCGCGTTCCTGTTCGTCGTCCGGCACGGCTGCGCCTCCCGCAGCGAGGCCGTCCGGCTCCGGGGCGGCATCCGGCGCAACGGCCCCCGGGAGCGCGGCGGCACCCTCGCGGCGGCCGCCGCGACCGCCGCCCGGCGAGGCGTCGGCGAAGCGGACCGGCGCGAAATGCTCCGAGCGCCCGCGCGTCCCGGACTCCGCCAGCACCGCGACCTCGCACCCCACCAGCGAGTCGTGGAACGCCGCCGCGTGACGCTCGCCCGAAGCCCGCAGCCGCGCCGCGCGCTCGCGCCGCACCGGCACCGCGACGGCGGGCATCCGCGACGCAGGCGTGCCCGGCCGTTCGCTGTAGGGGAACACGTGGACGTAGGGGATCGCGTGCTCCTCGACGAAGCCCAGCGTCTCCGCGAACAGCGCCTCGTCCTCCGTCGGGAACCCCGCGATCAGGTCCGCGCCCACGGCGATCCCCGGCCGCAGGCGGCGCGCGCGCGCGATCACCTCGCCCGCCTGCGCCCGCGAGTGCCGGCGCCGCATCCGCTTCAGCACCAGGTCCGACGCCGCCTGCAGCGACAGGTGCAAATGCGGCATCAGCCGCGGCTCCTCGGCGATCAGCCGCCACAGGTCGTCGTCGATCGCCGCAGGGTCGAGCGAGGACAGCCGCAGCCGCTCCAGCCCCGGCACCAGCGCCAGCAGCCGTCGCGCCATCTGCCCCAGGCTCGGCCGCCCCGGCAGGTCCGGGCCATACGAGGTGATGTCGACCCCGGTCAGCACCACCTCGCGGTAGCCGGCGGCGACCAGGGTGCGCGCCTGCTCGACGATGCGCCCGATCGCCACCGAGCGGTTCGGCCCGCGCCCCTGCGGGATGACGCAGAACGTGCAGTGATGGTCGCAGCCCTGCTGCACCTGCACGAACGCCCGCGCGCGGCCCGCGAAGCCGGTGACCAGGTGCGACGCCGTCTCGCGCACCGCCGCGATGTCCGCGACCCCGCCGGCCGCGCCCTCCGCCCAGCTTTCGGGCCGCAGCTTCTCGATGTTGCCCAGCACGCGCGAGACGCCGGGCAGCGCCGCCCAGGCCTCGGGCGCGATCTGCGCGGCGCAGCCCGTCACCACGATCCGCGCGCCCGGCCGCTCGCGGTGCGCCCTGCGGATCGCCTGGCGCGCCTGCCGCTCCGCCTCCGACGTCACCGCGCAGGTGTTGACGATGATCGTGTCGTCGAGCGACGCCGCGTGGCCGCGCATCACCTCGCTCTCGTAGGTGTTCAGCCGGCAGCCGAAGGTCAGGAGGTCCGCCATCAGGACCCGGCCACCAGAACCCGGCCCATCAGGACCCCGCCCATCAGGAAAGGGCCACGCACACGGGCGCCGGGCCCTGCGCGGACCCCGGACCCTGCGCGGACCCGGCGGCCCGGAGCCCGGCCGTTCCGTCCGCGAGGCGGGCCAGGTCCACCTCGCCGGCGAACGACGTCGCCACCGGGCCGGTCATCGACACGCCCCCGTCCCCGCGCCACTCGATCTCCAGCGTCCCGCCATCCATCACCACCTCGGCGCGTCGCCCGCTCAGCCCGCGCCGCGCCGCGTTCACCAGCGCCGCGCACGCCCCGGACCCGCAGGCCGGCGTCAGCCCCGCCCCGCGCTCCCACACCCTGAGCCTGATCCTCTCCGGCCCCACGACCTGGGCGAAGCCGATGTTGGCGCGCTCCGGGAACAGCGCGCTGCGCTCCAGCGCCGCGCCGCGCGCCTGGACGGCGTCCACGTCCGACACGAAGAACGTCGCGTGCGGGTTGCCCATGCTCAGCCCCGCCGGGTCGCCGGCGAGCGGCAGGTGCAGGGTGTCCGCCTCGCGCGCCAGCGGAACGTCGCGCCAGCCCAGAAGCGGCGTCCCCATGTCCACCCTGACCCGCCCGTCCGCCAGGCGCTCGCACGCCAGCGCGCCGGAGACGGTGCGCACCAACACCCTGTCCCTGCCGGTCTCCGCCCCGACCAGGGCCGCGACGCAGCGCGTGGCGTTGCCGCAGGCGCCCGCCTCGCTGCCGTCGGCGTTGCGGATGCGCATGAACACGGCGGCCGGGTCCGCGGGCACCGGCTCCAGGCTCACGAGCTGGTCGCAGCCGATCCCCAGCCGACGGTCGCACAGCGCCACCGCCTGCGCCGGCGTCAGGCCGAGCGCCGCCTCGCGTTCGTCGAGGACGACGAAGTCGTTGCCGCAGCCGTGCATCTTGGTGAAGGGAATCCGCATGGGGTCTTACTAGGGGCGGCAAGGAAGGCCAGGCAAGGCTGGGGGGCGAGCCGCCCCCCAGACCCCGGCGCACTTAAAGCAAGCCTGCCCAGGGGCGAGGTTGGCCGCGGAGTCTGATGGTGCGCCCGGGTCGTGGGGAGGGGCCAGGCAAGGGGGCTTCGCCTTTGGCGGGCCTCTTCAGGCAGAGGCGGGCTTCTCCTTCAGGCAGGGGGCGGAGCCTTGCCTGCTTCCTTTGCCCCAGGCTATACCGCGCGCCTGTCTGCGCGCCGGGCCTGGAATGGGCATGCCCGGCCGCGACGCCTGCGCACCGCAGGGCCTGCATGAAGGAGTCGAAAATGCCCAAGATGAAGACCAAGTCGTCGGTCAAGAAGCGGTTCAAGATCACCGCGACCGGCAAGGTGCTGGCCGGCCCCGGCAACAAGCGCCATGGCCTGATCAACCGCCCGCAGAAGATGAAGCGCACCAACCGCGGCTCCCAGACGCTGACCGAGATGGACGGCAGGACGGTGAAGCAGTGGGCGCCCTACGGGCTGCGGTGAGGAGCTAGAAGATGGCACGTGTCAAGCGGGGCGTCACCACGCACGCCCGCCACAAGAAGGTCCTCAAGCAGTCCAAGGGCTTCGTCGGCCGCTCGTCGACGAACTACCGGATCGCGATCGAGCGGCT
>CAXSES010000300.1:0-4185 GCA_964236225.1 uncultured Acetobacteraceae bacterium | reverse complement strand
CTAAGTCATGGATTCCAAAGGCGAGCCTTTGGCGGAGTTTGAGGCAGAGCCTCAACCTTGCTTTTCTTCTGCGGTCACGACAGCACGCGGCGCGGCCGCAGCCCGTCGACCAGCAGCAGCGCCACACCGCAGCAGATCGCCGCGTCCGCCACGTTGAACACGTACCACGACCAGCCCCCCGCGTGGGCGTGGATGAAGTCCACCACGGCGCCGTAGCGCAGGCGGTCGATGATGTTGCCCACGGCCCCCCCGGCGACCGCGCCGAGCGCCGTGGCGACCAAAGCGTTCTCCGCGCGTCGCAGCCAGACCAGCAGCACCGCGACCACCGCGACCGCGACCGCCGCCAGCAGCGCAGCGCCGAGCGGCGTGCCGGCACGGAACAGGCCGAAGGTCACGCCCTGGTTCCACACCATGGTCAGGTTCAGCCCCGGCAGCACGGCGACGCTGCCCCTCTCCGGCAGGTCGAGGCCGTGCAGCACCCACTGCTTGGACGCCTGGTCCGCGGCGAGGACCAGCAGCGCCGCCACCAGGCCGGCGGCGGTGCGGCTTCGGCCGGTGCCAGGACGGGCAGCGCCCAGGCGGGCGGCAGGCACGGCGGGACGCTGCGGTCCGGCAGCGCTCACGAGGCCGCAGCCGGCTGGCCGCACAGGCCGCTGTCCACTGCGTCGGTGCAGCGCCGACACAGGGCCGGATGTCGCGCGTTCTCCCCGACTTCCGGCAGGACCCGCCAGCAGCGGGCGCATTTGTAACCGGGCGCCTTGAAGACCATGACCGCATCCGGCGGCGTGCTGTCTGCCGAGGTCGCCCACGGCTCCCCGGCCGGCGGCCGGTTTGGGTCCCGCCGCGTCGTCAGCACGGAGACGATCGCTAGTTCCGCCCAAAGCTCGTCGGGCAGCAGAGAAAGGTCCGCGTCCGCCAGCGGCAGATCGACTCCGGCCTCAAGCGAGGATCGGATTGCGCCGGTCGCGCGGGCCGGTTCCAGCAGGCCGGTGATGCGACGCCTGATTACCTGGATGCGCGTCCACCGTTCGGCCAGGGCGTCGTCGTGCCACTCGCCCGGTATCGCGGGAAACAGGATGCGGTGCACGCTCTCGCCCGCGCCGAACCGCGCCTGCCACGCCTCCTCGGCGGTGAAGCACAGCACCGGCGCCAGCCACGCGCACAGGCAGCGCTGCACCTGGTCCAGCACGGTGCGCACGGCGCGGCGTCGCGGCGAGTCAGGGCGGTCGCAGTAGAGCGGGTCCTTGCGCACGTCGAAGTAGAACGCCGACAGGTCGGTGGCGCAGAAGCCGTGCAGCTCCGGCACCACGCCGGCCCACTCGTGGCTGGCCACCGCGCCACGCACCCGCGCGTCCAGCAGGCTCAGCCGGTGCAGGACCCAGCGTTCCAGTTCGGGCAGCTCGGCGTGGGGCACGATCTCCGCGGGCGCGAAGCCGTCGAGGGCGCCGAGCAGCCAGCGCAGGGTGTTGCGCAGGCGGCGGTACAGCTCGGATTGCTGCTTGAGGATCTCCGGGCCGATGCGCAAATCCTCCGAGGTGTCGGAGTTCATCACCCACAGGCGCAGGATGTCGGCGCCGTACAGGTCCGTGACCTCACTGGGCGCGGTGACGTTGCCGAGCGACTTGCTCATCTTGCGGCCGTGCTCGTCGAGCACGAAGCCGTCGGTCAGGATCGCGCGAAACGGGGCCTGGCCGCGGGTGCCGACCGCTTCCAGCAGCGAGGACTGGAACCAGCCGCGGTGCTGGTCCGAGCCCTCCAGATAGAGGTCGGCGGGCCAGGGCAGGCCGCGCGCCTCCAGGGTGAAGGCGTGGGTGGAGCCCGACTCGAACCACACGTCGACGATGTCCATGACCTGCTCGAACGCCGCCGGGTCGCGGCCCTCGCCGAGGAAGCGGAAGGGCGGCGAGCTGTACCAGGCGTCGGCGCCCTCGGCTGCGAAGATCGACACGACGCGGGCCATCACCTCCGGGTCGCGCAGCGGCTCGCCGGTGGCGCGCTCGACGAAGATCGCGATCGGCACGCCCCAGGCGCGCTGTCGGCTGATGCACCAGTCGGGACGGCCCTCGACCATCGCGCGGATGCGGTTGCGGCCCTTCTCGGGGATGAACCGGGTGTCGGCGATGGCGTCGAGGGCGCGAGCGCGGATGCGCTCAGGGCCGTCCATGCGGATGAACCATTGCGGGGTCGCGCGGGTGATCAGCGGCGCCTTGGAGCGCCAGGAGTGCGGGTAGGAGTGCACCAGCTTCGCGCGGGCCAGCAGCGTGCCGGCCTCCGTCAGGGCGGCGCAGACGGGGTCGGCGGCCTTGTAGACGTGGGTGCCGGCGAACAGGGGGACCCAGGCGTTGAAGGTGCCGTCGTCGCCGACGGTCTCGGGGACCTCCAGGCCGTGGGCGCGGCCCAATGCAAAATCGTCCTCGCCGTGGCTGGGGGCGGTGTGGACCAGGCCGGTGCCCTGCTCGGTGGTGACGTGGGCGCCGAGCAGCAGGGGAACGTCGAACTCGTATCCCGAGCGACGCAGCGGGTGAGTGAAGAGGAGGTCTTGGAGTGCCTCGCCCTGCATCGTCCGCAGCACCTCGTGTGCCACGATGCCAACGTCGGCGCAGACCTGTGGCAGCAGCGCCAACGCCACCACGATCCGCTCGCCGGGCTGCGCCAGGGAACCCTCGGCAACTGTGTCGACGCGGATGAGGGCGTAGTCGATCCCCGGGCCGGCGGCGACGGCGCGGTTGGCGGGGATGGTCCACGGCGTCGTAGTCCAGATCACGACGGAGGCGCCAAGCAGGTCGTCATTTCCCGGAGCGTCCACCACCGGGAAGCGCACCCATATCGTGGTGCTGGTGTGGTCGTGGTACTCGACCTCGGCTTCCGCCAGCGCGGTCTTCTCGACGGGGCTCCACATCACCGGGCGCAGGCCGCGGTACAGCGCGCCGTTGAGCAGGAAGCGGCCGATCTCCGCGGCTATGGCGGCCTCGGAGGAGAAGTCCATGGTGGCGTAGCGCCCCGCCCAGTCGCCCTGCACGCCGAGGCGGCGGAACTCTGCGGCCTGCACGTCGAGCCATTTCTGCGCGTGGGCGCGGCACTCGGCGCGGAACTGCAGCACGGGGACGCCGTCCTTGTCGCGGCCGGCCTTGCGGTAGGACTCCTCGATCTGCCACTCGATCGGCAGGCCGTGGCAGTCCCAGCCGGGGACGTAGAGCGCGTCCTGCCCTGACATCTGTCGGGCGCGGTTGATGACGTCCTTGTGGATCTTGTTCAGCGCGTGGCCGATGTGCAGGTGGCCGTTGGCGTAGGGCGGGCCGTCGTGCAGCAGGAAGGTCGGGCGGCCGGCGGACTCCTCGCGCAGGCGGGCGTAGAGGCCGTCGGCCTCCCAGCGCGCCAGGATCTCGGGCTCGCGCTGCGGCAGGCCGCCGCGCATCGGAAAGGCGGTGGCGGGCAGGAACACTGTGTCGCGGTAGTCGCGCGGGGCGGCGTCGGGCATGGGGGGTCTCACAGGGGGAAGGCCCGGGGCTGTGCCCGGACCCGCCAAAGGCCGGAGGCCTTTGGGAACCGTTTGGGAGAGGAGCGTCAGGCGGGGGCGGCCAGCCCGGGTGTGTCGGGCATGCCGTCGGCCCCTGGTCTGTCCCGGCTCAGCGAGCCGGGTCGATAATTCGCAGCATCCGCGTCGGCGCCTTATATATCACGCCAGACATATGCAGACCGCCCTTGTCGGAGGTCAAGCAGCTTGAGTCGCTACACCCTTGGCCAAACGTTGAAAGCTGCCAAGGTGTAGTATTAGGCTAATCAAGCAAGAGCTTAGGATGTTACTGTTATGGTTTGCACATTATATAATAGAGCTGTCTGGAAATACCTTGTGCATCATACACAGTAGTAACGCCGTCCACACAGCGGCATCTCCTGATACGCGATCACATAGGTCGGGCCGATCAAGGATTTTTGAAACCGCATATCCGCTCCCGCCATCATCGGTCTGAATTATATTCCAAATTGTGCTTGCAGGATCGCCATGAGTAAGACTGTTTAACGAACGAGCAATCTCTGGCCCACAGTTCGGAAAATTATCTCCGCCAATCCGGTTGAACATCTCACTTAGTGAGGGTCGCTCCCGATGTTTCCAGCCTCTCTTCCATATTTCGACTGCTTCGGGGAATTGATTTATATATAAGAGGATCATTGCACGTTCAGCTA